>JAFSHJ010000243.1 GCA_017440425.1 Oscillospiraceae bacterium
ATACCGCTTACAATGCAGTAAAATAATTATAAGGATGGATAAAGCTATGAGAAAAATCGTCATTGCAGGAAACTGGAAAATGAACAAAAACCGCGCTGAAGCAGCAGAGCTTGTAAAGGCTATTGCTCCCAAGGCTGAAGATGCTCTTTGCGATGTTATCGTATGCGTTCCCTTCACAGACCTTGATGTTGTTTGCAACGCTGCAAAGGATACCAAAATTAAAGTTGGCGCACAGAACTGCCACTGGGCAAAATCCGGCGCTTACACCGGCGAGATCTCTGCAGATATGCTGGTTGAGGCAGGCATTGAATATGTTATCATCGGTCACTCCGAGCGCAGACAGTATTTCGGCGAGACAGACATCACTGTAAATCAGCGTGTTAAGGCTGCTCTCGAGGCCGGTCTTAAGGTTATCCTTTGCGTTGGCGAGCTTCTTGAAGAGCGCGAGCAGGGCATCACCGCTGAGATCTGTTCCATGCAGGTTAAGATCGCTCTCACCGATATCCCCGCTGATCAGCTGGATAACATAATCATCGCTTACGAGCCTGTTTGGGCTATCGGCACCGGCAAGACCGCTACCGCTGACCAAGCTGACGAAGTTTGCGGCATCATCCGCAACGTTATCGCTTCCCTCTACTGCGAGTGCTGCGCTGAAAAAGTTATCATTCAGTACGGCGGCTCTATGAACGCTAAGAATGCTGCGGAGCTCCTTGCTAAGCCCAACGTAGACGGCGGTCTCATTGGCGGCGCTTCCCTTAAGCCCGACGATTTCGGCGTTATCATTGCTGCAGCTACCGAAGAAATGAAGAAGTAATTTATTTTAAAGAAAGAGATTGACAATACTATGAAAAAACCTCTTGTTCTGATTATTATGGATGGTTTCGGCACCAATCCCGATACCAACGGTAATGCCGTATATTCCGCAAAAACCCCCAACCTTGATAAAATTTTTGCAGAAAACCCCAGAACTGATATCGGTGCTTCCGGCATGGATGTCGGTCTCCCCGACGGACAGATGGGCAACAGCGAAGTTGGTCACACCAACATCGGCGCAGGCCGCGTTGTTTATCAGGAACTCACACGTATCACCAAGTCCATTCGTGACGGTGACTTCTTTACCAACGCAACTCTCACCGCTGCAATGGAAAATGCAAAAGATCACGCTCTCCATCTGATCGGTCTCGTATCCGACGGCGGCGTTCACAGCCACAATACTCATCTCTATGCACTTGTTGAGATGGCTAAAAAATTCGGCGTTGAAAAGGTATTCATCCACTGCCTGATGGACGGCCGTGACGTTCCCCCCACCTCCGGCGCAGGCTTTATTGAAGAGCTTGAGGCTGAGCTTACAAAAATCGGCACCGGCAAGATCGCTACCATCGCAGGCCGTTACTACGGTATGGACCGCGAAAAGCGCTGGGAGCGCGTTGAAAAGGCTTATGCCGCTATGGTTTACGGCGAAGGCAACAAAAACGCTTCCCCCGTTGCCACAATGACAGAGTCTTACGCTAACGACGTTACCGACGAGTTCATCATCCCCACCGTTTGCGCTGACAACTCTACCGTTAAAGCTAACGACAGTATCATCTTCTTCAACTTCCGTCCCGACCGCGCCCGTGAGATTACCCGCGCTTTCGTAGATCCCGAATTCGACGGCTTTGAGCGTAAAAACGGCTTTATGCCCCTCCACTATGTCTGCATGACCCAGTATGACGCAACAATGCCCAACGTTGACATTGCTTTCCGTCCCCAGTCTTTGGATATGCCCTTCGGTGAAGTTATATCCAAGCTTGGTCTTAAGCAGCTCCGCATTGCAGAGTTCACCAAATACGCTCACGTTACCTTCTTCTTCAACGGCGGCGTTGAGACCGTTTATCCCGGCGAGGACAGAATCCTTGTTGATTCTCCCGATGTTGCTACCTACGACATGAAGCCTGAGATGAGCGCTTACGAAGTAACCGACAAGCTTCTTGAACAGCTCCGTGCTGACACCTACGACGTTGTTATCCTCAACTATGCCAACTGCGATATGGTTGGTCATACCGGCATTTTTGATGCTGCTGTTGACGCTGTTGAAGCTGTTGACACCTGCGTTGGCAAGATCGTTGACCAAGTTATGTCTATGGGCGGCGTGGCTATCATCACCGCTGACCACGGCAACGCAGACAGAATGTATGACGTTGACGGTTCTCCCTTCACCGCTCACACCACCAATCCCGTTCCCTTTGTTGTTGTTGGTCACGACTGCAAGCTCCGCGACGGCGGCCGCCTTGCTGACATTGCACCCACAATGCTGGATATTATGGGAATTGAGCAGCCCTCTGTTATGGATGGCACCTCCCTCATCGTTAAATAAGCGATCTGCTTAAATTTAAATGCAGCCGTAAATTTTGCGGCTGCATTTTTTGTATGTACCTTATTTTTTATAAAAAAACATTGATTTTTTACGGAATTTATATTATACTTATTTATGTAAAGGTATATTATCTGCCTTTGTGCGGATAATATCAAATATATCTTATCTTTCACGCTAATATTTTAATCGGAGGTTATTATTATGAAGAGTAGTACTATTATTGCTATCATCGCTCTTGTTGTTGCTGTTGCCGGCGCTGCTTTTGCTGTTGCTGCCTACATCAAATCCCGCAAAGAGTGCACACTCTGCAACGATCTCGATGAGCTCGACGAGCTGGATGATCTTGACTATGACGATTGCTGCTACTGCGATTGCGACGATTGTGCTGATGCTCCCATTCCCGAAGAGCCTGTTGAAGAGTAATTTTTAGCTTGATCAAATTAAACGGCTGAACACTTATTGAGTGCTCAGCCGTTTTTTTGTGCTTTTGTTTATATTTCAGGAACGATATATCCGCGTTCCTCAAGAGCTGCTTCGATTCTGTCAAGCACCTCTTTGGATTCCGCACGCACGGTGTGATAGTGATATCCCGACGTGATATTCATAAGCTCGGTGGATTTTCCGCTTTTTATGCCTTCCATAAACTTATCTATGCTGTGCTGTGAAAAGATATTCATATTGGCTTCCACTTTGCCGTATACCTTGTGCCAAACGAACACATCCACCACCGTGCCGCCAAGGTTGACAATGCAGGTGAGCTCATCTTCTGTTTGGTCGCTGGTATGGCGTAGCTTGAACACACGCTCAATAAGCGGCGTGTTTTTTACAACATAACCCTGATGCGTGGAAAGTATCTCATAACCGGCGGCGCGCAGAATTGCAATATCCTGCACGATTATCTGCCGTGATGTATTCAGCCTTTCCGAGAGCTCTCCGCCGGATACAGCACCGTCTTTAGCCATTAACAGCGTTATTATCTCTTTTCTTCTTTCGTCTGCTTTCATTGCAAACTCTCCTCTTGTTTATATCGCGTGCAAATTTTTCAGGGACAAATCAAGAATGGGAGCGGAATGTGTGAGTGCGCCGCTTGAGATGTAGTCAACTCCGATATCTATAAGTCTTTCAATGTTTTCCTTTGTAACGTTGCCGCTGCACTCTGTTTCTGCTTTTCCTGCCACAAGCTTTACAGCCTCACGCATATCTTCCACGCTCATGTTGTCCAGCATGATGATATCTGCACCTGCTTCAACAGCTTCCTTGAGCATATCGAGATTTTCAACCTCCACCTCGATCTTTCTTACGAAGGGTGCATATGCTTTTGCCATTGCAACGGCCTCTTTTACACCGCCGGCCGCACCGATGTGGTTATCCTTAAGCAGGATACCGTCGCTGAGGTTATATCTGTGGTTGTTGCCGCCGCCCACTTTAACCGCATATTTTTCAAAGATGCGCATATTGGGTGTGGTCTTTCTGGTATCCAGCAGCTTGGTGTTGCTGCCTTCGAGAAGGTTTGCGATGGAGCGTGTATAGGTTGCGATGCCGCACATTCTCTGGAGATAGTTGAGTGCGGTTCTTTCGCCGGAGAGAAGTACGCGGATATCGCCGGTTATTACGCCTACCTTCTTGCCTTTTTTAATATAGTCTCCGTCTTTGTAGGAAAAATCAAACTTTGTGTCTTTGTCCAGCAGTTCAAAAACTCTCTTGAACACATCGATACCTGCCAGAACACCGTCCTGCTTGCAGATAAGCTCTACCTGACCGAGGCAGTAATCCGGCATAACGGAGTTGGTGGTAACGTCTTCGCTGCTTATATCTTCTCTGAGTGCATTCAGAATGAGTTCGTCGGCATTCATTATCATTGTAATGTTATTCATGGCTGTTTCTCTCCTTTTCAATTGCTTCCAGCACGATCTCTTTGTATTTTTCTTTATAGTTCTCGTAGTCCGCACCGCTTACGGTTATCTCTGCATTGTTCGGAATATCGGAATAGGTCTCCGTCATTTGGTTTGCGGCTCTCTCTGCAAAGACAAGGCTCTCCAAAAGCGAGTTGCTTGCAAGGCGGTTTCTGCCGTGTACACCGTTGCAGGCGGTCTCTCCCACCGCATAGAGGCGGTCCATTGAGGTTTTGCTGTGTTCATCCACATCTATACCGCCCATAAAATAGTGCTGGGACGGCACAACGGGAATGCTTTCCTTTGTGACATCGTAGCCCTCTGTGAGGCAGTGGTTATATATGTTGGGGAAGTGTGTCTTTATCTCTTCCTCCGCTATGGGAGCCATAGACAGCCAGACGTGCTTGGTGTTTTCCTTCTTCATCTCGGCATAGATTGCATTTGCCACAACGTCGCGCGGGAGCAGCTCGTTGACAAAGCGCTCGCCCTTGGAGTTGAGCAGAATGGCTCCCTCTCCCCTCACCGACTCGGAAATGAGGAACTCTCTGCCCTTCTTTTCGCTGTAGAGTGTGGTGGGATGTATCTGTATATAGTCTATGTTTTTGAGCTTTACGCCATGCTTTATGGCAATTGCAAGGGCATCTCCGGTCAGGTGGGAATAGTTGGTGGAGTGGGAATAGAGTCCGCCGATGCCGCCTGTGGCAAGCACTGTGTAGTCTGCCTGAATCGCAGAGTAATTGCCGTCTTTATCGTGGCAGATGACACCGAGGCACTGCTCTTTATCCGAGATGATATCCACCATTGTGTAGTATTCCATAATGGTGACGTTGGGCAGCGTTTTCACCTTTGCCAAAAGATGGGAGGTTATCTCTTTGCCTGTCTCATCCTCGTGGAAAAGAATTCTCGGCTGAGAATGGGCACCCTCTTTGGTGTAGGCAAACTCGCCGTTTTCCTTTTCAAACTCCACGCCAAGCTCCACAAGGTCTGCAATTACGCTGGGTGATGAACGAATCATTATCTCAACGGAGCGCTTGTTGTTTTCGTAGTGACCTGCACGCATGGTGTCTTCAAAATATGCATCATAGTCAGATTCATCCTTCAGCACGCAAATTCCGCCCTGCGCCAAAAATGAATCGCTCATATCTGCCGCATCTTTTGTGAGAATGGTGATTTTCTTATCTTTTGGAAGCTTGAGTGCGCAGTAAAGACCGCTGACACCGCTTCCCACAATTACTACATCTGTTTTCATTTAGCTACTCCGATCATTTTGCCATTTCAAGCATTCTGTCAAGGGGAAGCATTGCTCTTACACGCTTTGCCTCATCCACCTCAACCTGATTTTCCTCTGTTTTAAGCACGTGCAGCACCTTTTCCGGTGGGTTCAGCTTCATATCCACGCATGAGAAGCTTTCGCGTGCAAAATAGAACTTCTTGTTGGGGTCGTTCAACTCCAGCGGATAGGCGACGCCCTCTTCCGTGCAGATGATGAACTCGGTTTTATCGCTGTTTTTTGCATAGGCTATTATCTCTGCTGTGCTGCCGATAACATCGGAGAGAGCCAAAACCTCTTCCCTGCACTCCGGATGGGTGAGCACCAATGCATTGGGATGCTTTGCCTTCTGCTGTGCCACCTGCTCTGCAGTTACAACAGCGTGGACGGGACAATAGCCTTTGTTGAGAATGATATTTTTCTCCGGCACCTGCTTAGCCACAAATCTGCCGAGGTTTTCATCTGGAATAAAGAAAATGTTTTTGTTGGGCAGGGCTTTTACTATTTTTATGGCATTGGAGGAGGTGACGCAGACATCGCTGTGGCATTTGAGCTCTGCGGTGGAGTTGATATAGCAAACCACAGCCAGATCTTCATACTGTTTGCGCATCTCTTCAATTTTTTCTATCTCTGCCATATGAGCCATTGGGCAATCGGCAGACATATCCGGCATAAGCACCTTTTTCTCGGGATTGAGCAGCTTGACGCTCTCTCCCATAAAGCCAACGCCGCAGAAAACGACGATATCAGCATCGGTGTTCTTTGCAACTTTGGCAAGATAATAGGAATCGCCCACGTAATCTGCCAGCGCCTGAACCTCTCCCGGAGCATAATAGTGCGCCAAAATTATGGCATTTTTCTCTTTTTTAAGGCTATTTATCTCATTTATGATTTTTTCCATTGTCCTCACCTTTTCAGTTTGTGTTAACAATATTATACCACAAACTTTACATCTGTCAAGTTATCTGTAAAGTTCGAGAGCGTTTTCAGGATAATTTTGGCATTTTCATTGTTTTTTGCACGCATATTTCCCACTTTTAAGGAAATGCTACATATAACTGAATAATTTTAGGGAGGTAACAATATGGAACTTAGAAACAGCCTGACTTTTCAAAACCTTATAAACGCCTTTGCGGGCGAAACTCAGGCACACGTGAGATATCAGCTGCTTGCGGCAACTGCCAAAGACAAGGGATTGTTTGAACTGGAGAAAACCGTTCAGGTGTTGGTGAGAAATGAATACACCCACGCACGGATGTTTTACACCGCAATTCAATCTGCCGACACAAACACCTTTGCAAACCTGAACGTCTGCAGCGGCTATCCCTTTAAGGAGAAATGGGATTTTGTGAAAAACTTTGAATTTGCCGCCCAAAACGAAAACGATGAGGCAAACTTCATCTATCCCTCATTTGCGCAGACAGCCAAAGACGAGGGACTCACCAACATTGCGGATTTGTTTGAACGCATTGCGCAGGTGGAAAACTGCCACATGAATCAGCTCAACGAGCTGCGCAACCAGCTGCAGGATTCCACCATGTACAACCGTGCCACACCCGTCAAATGGAAATGCAGCGAATGCGGATATGAGGAGACCCTGAATCAGGCCTGGGATATCTGTCCGCTGTGCAAATCGCCCCAGGGATATGTTATGCTGGAGCTGCCGGAATAACACAAAAACAGCCCACAGATCCGTTGGATCCGTAGGCTGTTTGTTTTTATGTATTGTTAAATTACTCGCCGAGGAGCTCCCAGATATCCACAATTCTGCCCTCTTTGATGGAGACGTTGGCAGCTGCGCCGATCATGATGGATTCTGCGCCTGCCATTGTGCCGGCTGCGTGACCCATGGGGTCGGGAACATTCTCAAGGAAGAGCATCTTGCGAAGACGTACATCGCCGCCGCCGTGTCCGCCCTTAGCCTTGGTTACACGGTACTCGGTAACGTTGCCCTGAAGATCGTAGAACTTGATGGCATCGTAAACGGGGTTGACTTCCGGTCCGGTTTCGGGGAGGAATGCCTCAAGGCGGCCCTTGGAGCCGTTGATAGCAACTCTCCAGCCCTCGTAAGCGCAGGTTGCGTTGAGGGAGTAGGTCATCATTGTGCCGTTGTCATAGCTGACGTTCAGGCTCATGGTATCGTAGATGTCGATATCATCGGCATAGATGCAGTTATCTTTGATGTAGCCGTCCTTATCCTCGTTGGCTGCATAGAACTCTTTTTCGAAATCGCTCAGCTTGTAATAGAACTGACATTTATCTGCGAATTCGCAGTTGCGGCAGTTGGTTCCACGCATACCGTCGGCATATTTTTTGCTGCCCTCTGCGCCGTAGAGGTTGAGCTTACCGAATGCGGAAACCTTCATGGGTTTCTGTCCGATCCACCAGTTGATCATATCGAAATGGTGGGTGGATTTGTGAACAAGAAGACCGCCGCTCTTTGCCATGCGGGAGTTCCAGCGTCTGAAATAGCTGGTGCCGTGTGCGCCGTAGGACATATTTCTGTCAAGCAGCCATTCAAAATGAACGCTGAAAACATCGCCGAGAATACCGGAATCTATGATCTCTTTAATCTTTGTTGTGAAAGGAGCATAGCGGTAGTTGAAGGTAACGGTCACCTTGTGTCCGCTCTTCTTCTCTGCATCAAGGATGTCCTTGCAGCGCTTGGCATCAATGGTCATGGGCTTTTCGGTGACAACGTCGCAGCCGGCTTCCAAAGAACGAATTATGTAATCACTGTGGTAAGCATCAACTGTTGTAACGAGAACAACATCCGGCTTAACGGTGTTGAGCATTTCGTCAAAATCGTAAAATGCGGGCATTTCGCAGCGTTTTGCAACATAATCCGCACGACCGGGGTTGATATCGTAAACGCCGCAAAGCTCTACTTCGTTTGCAAACTCATTTTTCATCGGGAGGGCAAACATACCCAGCATTCTCTGGCTGGCGCCTGCAAATACATACTTTTTCTTCATAATTACACGGCCTTTCTCATATTGAGGTTAGGTTTATGTTTTAAATCTTAAAAGCAAACCGACTTAAAGTGTTACACCGGATCTGTAGATGCAGAAATCTCTTGCTCCGTTGATCTCCGTTTTGGTTTTTGTCTCACCGGAAGCAACGCTGACGATATAATCAAACAGCTCGCCGCAGACAGTTTCCATATCGTTGCCTTCCAGCAATCTTCCTGCGTTGAAGTCTATCCAGCACTTTTTCTTCTCTGCAAGTCTGGAGTTGGTTGCAATTTTAACAACGGGTGCCGGAGCGCCGAAGGGTGTGCCTCTGCCGGTGGTGAAGAGGGTTATCTGTGCGCCGGAGACAACTTCGCTGGTGGCGGAAACAAGGTCGTTTCCGGGACCTTCCAGCAGGTTGAGACCCTTGACAGACACCTGCTCACCATAGCTGAGCACGCCTGCAACGGGAGATGTGCCGCCCTTGAAGGTGCAGCCGAGGGACTTCTCTTCAAGTGTGGAGATTCCGCCTGCCTTGTTGCCGGGAGAGGGATTCTCGTAAACCTCACAGCCGTGGGCAATGAAGTTTTCCTTGCAGCGGTTTATCATAGAAACGGTTTTATCAAACAGCTCCTCTGTGCGGCAGCGGGACATAAGGATGGTCTCTGCACCGAACATTTCGGGAACCTCTGTGAGGATGACGGAGCCGCCCATTGCAACCAGCTTATCTGCAAAGTGACCTACCAACGGGTTGGCGGTGAGGCCGGAGAAACCGTCGGAGCCGCCGCATTTGAGACCTACAACCAGCTCGCTCACGGGGAATTCCTGACGCTTGATCTTGCTTGCGTATTCAACAAGCTCTTCCACCAGCTTGCAGGCAGTTTCAACCTCGTCTGTCTCGTCCTGGCAGATCATAAATTTAACTCTGTTGTCGTCCCATTCGCCGAGACGGGCTTTAACCTTATCCATCTGTGTGTTTTCGCAGCCAAGACCCATAACGAGAACACCGCCTGCGTTGGGGTGTCTTATAAGACCTACGATTGCATCGAGAGTGTGTTCTGCATCGTCACCAAGCTGGGAGCAGCCGTAGGGATGGGTGTATGCGTGAACGCCGTCTATGCCTTCAATCTCTTTGGCAAAACGTTTTTCAACGGCTCTTGCGGATGCGTTTACACAACCCACTGTGGGAACGATCCATATCTCGTTGCGGATACCGGGACGTCCTGTGGGACGGGGATATCCCATAAATGTTCTTGCGGGAAGGCTTTCCAGCTCGGAGAAATTGGGAGTATAGCTGTACTCCAGAATTCCGTGGAGACCGGATTTAAGGTTGTGGGTGTGCACCCACTCCCCTGCCTTTATATCTGTTGTGGCAACACCGATGGGATAGCCGTATTTGATTATCTGCTCACCGCATTTGATATCTCTTGCGGCAAGCTTGTGACCAGCCTGCTCGCCGGAGAGCATTACCTCTACGTTATCGCCGGAGTATATTTTCATTTTTTCCATAGCGCTGTCTCTTTTCTGTTGTTTTATAGCTGATGATCAAGCCAAAAGCTTTTCAATGGCTGCCTTTGCGCCCATTGTGCGGATATCTTCAAGAGCTGCTGCGGCATAATCTGCAAAGCCGTTGAGTTCGCCAAGGTTCATGCCCCAGAAATCTTCACGGGCAACCAGCTTGGCAATGAGCTCTGCGGAGGAAAGGGCGCTGTTTTCTGCAAAGAACTCGATAACAGCGGCATCATCGCGTACTTCGTATTTTACGCCGTCTCTCTCGCCCTTGGAATAGAATGCTGCGAGAGCTGCAAAGGAGAATGTGAGCACTTCGGGAAGCTTGCCGTTGGTGTTTACATAGTCGATGACGGAGGGCAGAACTCTTGCACGCCACTTGGAAACGGAGTTGAGGGCGATGGAGAGCAGCTGATGACGGATGAACGGATTTTCAAAGCGTTCCATAACGGATGCTGCAAATGCCTTTACCTCTTCGAGGGGCAGCGGAACGAGGGGAACGATCTCATCGAATACTGCGCGGTCGATATATTTGCGCATAAGGGTATCTGCCATGCAGTCGCCTACTGTGTCGAGACCTGCAAGATATGCGCCGAGAACGAGGGAGGTGTGTGCGCCGTTGAGAACACGTACCTTTCTCTCTCTGTAGGGTTTGATGTTATCGGTGAACACAACCGGCATACCTGCTTTATCCAACGGAAGTTCTGCTTTAACTTCGTCAATTCTGTCGGATGCAATTACCCACAGACCGAAAGGCTCGCCTATATCCATAAGATCGTCGTCGTAGCCTGCTTTTTCGCAGAGAGCTTCTTTTTCGTCACGGGGATTACCGGTAACGATCCTGTCAACCAGGGTGTTGCAGAAGATGTTGCACTCGTTCACCCAAGCGATGAAGTTTTCTTCAAGACCCCAAAGCTTTGCAAGGGAGTTTACGCACTCTTTGAGCTTTGCGCCGTTGGTATCGATGAGTTCAACGGGAAGCATGATGAGACCTTTATCTGCAGCGCCGTTGAATGCTTTCCAACGGAGATAGAGCATTTTGGTGAGCTTACCGGGATAGGTTGCGGGAGGCTCAAGCTCAAATTTATCGGTATCGTCAAACACGATGCCTGCCTCTGTGGTGTTGGAAACAACAAAACGCAGAGTATCAAGACAAGCTGTCTCGCACATATGAGCGTAATCTTCACGGGCATCCATAACCTCGGCGATGCTCTTTATAATGCGGCTCTCGTTGATGGTCTTGCCTTCGGATACACCTCTGAGGATGAGGGTGTATATGTTGTCCTGCTTTTTAAATGCATCAAGATTGCCGTAATCAATGGGTTTTACAATGGCTACGCCTGCATCGAAATCCACTTTTTCGTTTGCAACGTCGATCATGTAATCTACGAATGCACGCAGGAAGTTGCCTTCACCAAACTGCATAAATTTAACAGTGTGTTTTTCGGCTTTGTAAAGGTCAATAATATTGGGTCTGCTCATGTTTTTACCTCCCGTTATATATAGAAAAATATTCTCACAAACTTGTAAGCAGTTACATTAAGTATAACACATAACCCCCGATTTATCAAGTATTTTTGACCAAACCATCCATTTAAACAAGTTTTTTCACTTTGTTTTTTCCCCGTTGCAACAACCCATTAATTATGATATAATCATAACAATCATTCTGCTGTCTATGGAGAAGTTTTATGCCCAAAACCGGAGAATTGCTTGATAAAAACAGAATAATATCTCTGCTGCCTGACGGACTCAAGGACATTGACCTCTGTATTTTTGACTGCGTTGATTCCACAAACAATCTGGCAAAAAAGCTTATTCTCGATGGTGCTGCAAAGTTCACCGCCGTTATTGCGGAACAACAAACCGCAGGCCGCGGCCGTCTTGGCAGAAGCTTCTATTCTCCTGCCAA
>JAFSHJ010000244.1 GCA_017440425.1 Oscillospiraceae bacterium
GAATCCGGATCTGTCAATGCAGCGGATATATTCTTCCACCGTTCCAATTTCGGGAACAGCCGAACCTTTAAGCTGCTCACGCACTATTGTGCGCTCTGCGGGATTATCGTCAATGAAAGCAATGCTTTCCGGAAGCAAATTCAGCCCGTTTGCCGTGTTGACAAGATTTTGGTCCTTTCTCTCCCAGTTTGCTTTGATCACCGTGAAATCATCCGGCTTAAGTGCACCGTCGGGATGGTTGAGACCTGCAATTGCGTTTTCTTCATCGTTTTTGGAGCAGACCGTGAGCAAAATGCCCAGCTGCTTGAACTCTTTGACATAGCTTTGGAATTCGCCGTATGCCTGACCGGTGGCGGTCTCGGGACCAAGCTCCAGACCGTTAACACCGTCGTCACCAACAACACCGCCCCAAAGGGTATTGTCAAGATCCAGCGCAAGTATCTTTTTATTTTTGCCGTATATGGATTTTATGATGTTTGCAAGGTTAAATGCAAATTCGGGGATCGCATCAATGGAGAGCGCATATTTATACATATACCAATAACCGGGATCGCTCCATTTGTTGAGTCCGTATGCGGAAGCAAGATAATTTATATCGTTGATATAAAAGTTCTCGTGGTTCTCGGCATATTCATAGAACTTCATGTTGAGCTTTGCGGTGAAGTTGGTTTTGCCGTGGCTGTCGCTCACGTCTTTGTTGCCAAGCAGACGGTAAAGCGGCGGTTCAAAGTTGTTCTGTATAATGGGACAATGATAGGTATCAAAAAGCTTATCCCACATTACACGGAAATGCTCATACTGACTGTTCAGAAGCGCCTCTATCTTCTCTTTATCATCCTCAAGCTTCGGGAATTCCGTAATATTTCTGCTTGTTGTGTGGATGAAGATGATATCCGGTGCAAACTCCTTGAGCTCGGCATTTTCGAACATTGCATCGTTCCAATACTGAGCATATTCGGACTGGTAAAACTCCGGCTTGATACCGTAATTCATCAAAAACAGCGCAAGAATAACGGTGATATCATTTGTGGTGGAACCACCGAGGACAGCTATTTTTTTGGTGACCAAACCCTCTTTGGCGGATAGTTCGCGCTTGATGGCACGTCTGTTTGAGAGTATCCACTCGCTGTCAAAGGGCCATTCAAGTTTATTCTGTATATTTGGGATGTTGCTTTTGCTCATTTGTGTATGAAGCTCCTGTTTCAACATTTAATAATCTGTCATGGGTCAATTTTCAACTCTTATAACCACTCCGCCGGATGACTCTTCGTTTTCCTCTTCGGAAGACTGTGCAGGAGACGCTTTGTAGGTTCGTATACGTTCAAAGTGGCTGCAGTTTGGTCCGGTTGCGGTGAATGCGCAGTTGGCAAAAAGCACGTCTGTTATGCCGTGCTGGCGCATAAAGTCTATAACGTTCAGCTCAAAATATCTGATATCCACAACGTATATCTCCTCAAAAGAGCTTGTGAGGAACGGAATAATTGCGTTTCCGTAGCTCTCTTTGAGCACGATGAGCTTGCGTCCGTTGTTGACACCCGTCTCAAGGCGTACTATCTTTGCATCTCCACCCATAAACGTGCAGTAGAGACTTCCCTTCATATTGGTGAAATCAATGAAGAATGCGCCCTTGTTGCCGCCCTGATAGCTTGTGTTATAGTAATATGTGTCAAAGGGTGCCGATGGCTTATAATAAACAAAATCTTCCGGATTGTTCAGCAGGTCCGCATCTTTGGTGTATGTGTAAAGCGTGCCCACATAGCCCGGAACGGATACCTTTTGATAGGTGGAAATATCTGCAAAAGGCACTCCCGCAACTCTTGCAAATTCCTCTGCTGCATAATATGCACCCAATGCTGCCCAATGGTGGTCGGTGCGGGTATATATCGGCTCATCGGTGTGTTTTGCAAGTACGCTGTAAACATCAACATCGTGCACATCGCCGGAGAGATGATCGTGGATGTTTTTAATGTTTTTAAACTGGCTTGCGGTGTAGGAAGCATATTTTTCCGGCAGATAATATGCAACGGATGTGGGAATGACCATTGAATAGACATTCACATTGCTTCCTAACTGCTTTTTATAGTTGTTGACAATGTTTGCGTAGTTCTGTCCAACCTTGAGACTTCCGCCGTAAAGCATTATGCCCTGATTATCAATAACCAGAATGCCGTTGGTCACAAGTCCCTCTTCCATCTCAATTCCATTGGGTCGGTCTGCAGGGTCATCTTCTGGGAAAGAGCTCTCCTGCGAACTTTCGGACTGCTCGGAGCTCTCCTCGGAAGAACTCTCCTCCTTGGAACTCTCTTCTGTCTCGGAACTCTCTTCGGAGCTTTCCTCAATTTCGGAACTCTCCTCTTCTTCCGAGCTCTCCTCTTCGCTGCTTTCGATAACTCCGACGCCATGGAACTTGACGTCGTCCACACGGACACCGAAAAGCTTTGCCAGGTTGCTGTTCACCTTTTTGAAATCGTCACGGTAAGGCACCGTATCGGTGAACCACTCCGAAATATCCTTGGTATAGCTTCCGTCAAAAAATGCAGAAACGGTAAACTTCGGGAACTCGGCCAGCGGGCGCTGTTCTATGATAGATCTTTCGGGGCGCTCCAAAACAACAAGCAGCAGAACAAGCACAGCCACCGCAGAACCAAGCACGGCGCTTGTCACTTTGTTTAAGCGTTTTGCAAACTGCTCGTCGGTAAGTTCCTTTTTTTCTGGTTCCGCAGGAACTTCCGGTTCTTTTTTCTGCGGCTCAACCGGCACCTTTGCCGCAATAACGCTGCTTATATCTATTTCGTTGATTTCTTCAACCTCGGCAGATGCGTGCTTGGGAACATATTCTGTGTTATCTGCCCCGTCAGCTGCAGCAGTGTCGGTTTGTTTTAATCTCTTTGGGATATATTCCTCGTTAGTCATTGCAAAAATCCTCTTTTATATTAAATCCTATCTGCTTACCACTGCAGATAAAGGAACGGGCTGTCTGTTGTGTTTACAAGCATAATGCTGCTGACTATCAAAAGTGCTATGCAGCAAACAATGGAAGCCGTTCTTGTGATAACTGCAGTTTTGCGGTTTTTGGGAAGCTTTTTGCCCACCCATTCCACCAACGGGAAGGAGAACAAAACCGCAGCGACAATAAGGAAAATATTCTCCATAAAGGAACGTCCTGCGATCTGGTCATACAGAGCGTTTCCGTTTGCGCCCACAAGGTTCTTGAAGAAGTTGCCAAGCATTGATGAATCTTCGAAATAGAATATTCCAAAGCCAACCAGCACAACGATCTTGGTGTAAATATGCTTTATCCAGGAAGGTATCTTCTTCATGCGTTTTTTGCCGATGAGATTTTCAATTAGCACAAACAAGCCGAAGTAGAGTCCCCATATGATATAGTTCCAGCTGGCGCCGTGCCACAAACCGGTGCAGAACCAAACAAGGAACAGACCGAAATATTTGCGTGTGCGTCCGAAGATAGGAACATACAGCAGATAATCGCGGAAGAATGTGCCCAGCGAAATGTGCCAACGCTGCCAATACTCCGAAATTGTTTTGCTCATAAAGGGATGCTCGAAGTTTTCGAGGAAACGGAAACCGAAGATGCGTCCCAAACCGATTGCGATATCTGAATATCCCGAAAAATCGAAATATATCTGCAGTGCATAGATCAGCACAAAATACCAGGTTCCAAAGATGGAGAAGGTGGAAACATCGTTTCTGAGCATATCTCCGATGATGGTGCTGAGGTTGTTTGCGATGATAACTTTTTTGGCAATGCCGAGGATTATGCGCATTGCACCGTTGCTGAGATCCTCTGCAGTTGTTTTGCGCTCTGCAAGCTGCTCGCCGATCGTCTCATATCGCACGATGGGACCCATAAGCACCTGCGGAAACATTGAGAGGAACAGCAGATAACGGAAATACTTCTTTTCAGGTTCGATCTTCTCCCAATAACAGTCGATGGTGTAGGAAATTGTTCTGAACACATAGAAGCTTATTCCGATGGGCAGCGCAATTTCCGGAGCTTCGATCTGTGCGCCTGTTATTGCATTTATGTTCTCCACGATAAAGCCGGTATATTTGAACACACCAAGCATGGAAAGGTTCATTACTATTGAAACTGTCAGTGCAATTTTGGCTGCGGGTTTGCCAATGTTATTACCTATCACCCTACCGAGGAAATAGTCCATTGTGGCAGAAAAAATGAGCAGAACTATCCAGACAGGTTCTCCCCATGCATAAAAAATCAGCGAAAAGACGAGCAATACCGCATTTCGCCAACGTATATCTTTAGAAATGAAATAAAAAACAAGTGTGATCGGCAGAAAAGCATATATAAAGAAAAGATCGGAAAAAATCAATTTTGTCAGCACCCTTTAAGAAAATTTAAACACTCAAACATAACCGACATCGAAAAATGTCGCTATTATTATTCTATAGCATAAATATGTATAATTCAATACCTTTTGATTTTTTTAATATTTTAGTAATATAATCCCCTAAACACGGAATGATTCACATTTAACCCGAAATTATTGCCGTTTTTCGCCATAAAAAACTTATCTTTCCACGCTTTTTTGCTTTTTGAGCACTCTTGTTTCCGCTCCGCCCTCAATTGCGCCGCAGGGACAGACATCCTTGCACTTTCCGCATCTTATGCACTCTGTGGAGTTGATGTCTTTCAGCACTTCCACTCCCATCGGGCAGGTTTTTTCGCATTTTCCGCAGCCAATGCACTTTTCTTCATTGACCTGCATTCTGAAAAAGCTGACCTTGTTAAAAAATGCATAAACCGCACCCAGCGGGCAGAGATATTTACAAAACGGGCGGTATATCGTGGTTGAAAGCGCCAACAGCACAAACGTCAGCGACAGCTTCCAATAAAAGTTTTTGCCTGCCATTGCACGCAAACCTTCGTTGAGCAAAAGCAGCGGTATTCCGCCTTCAAGTGTTCCCACGGGGCAAAGCCATTTGCAGAAATATGGTGAGCCGATGCCGAATTCGTTGACAAGCACCGCCGGAAGCACCAGCACAAATAAGACCAAAACAACATATTTCAGATATCGCAGCAGCTTGTCAGGCTTTTTCGGCACCTTAATTTTGGGCACCGAAATTTTATACAAAAGCTCTTGTATAAGTCCAAACGGACAGAGAAAACCGCAGATGAAACGTCCGAAAATCGCACCGAAAAATATGAGTATTCCCGCAACATAAAAGGAAAAACCGCTTTTGTTTCCGCTGATGACAGATTGCAGCGCACCAATTGGACAGCTTCCCACAGCACCCGGGCAGGAATAGCAATTGAGTCCCGGCACACAGACCGCTTTGGTGTCCCCTTTAAAAATTCCGCCCTTGAAAAAGCCGGAGATATTGCAGTTGTAACCCAGCGTAGCCAAAACCTGTATAATTTTTCTAACCGTCTGACGTTTCATAAAACCCCCACACACCCAAAAGCTTATATATGATTACAGAGGAACACACTCTCTGTATGTCCCTCTTTTCTCAAATTCCTATACACTCAAAGCAGATGCTCACCGCTTTTTGCAGCACAACACTATGCTCCCCCATTATTACCCCAACGGCAATGAGGGCAACGGCAGCAGCAATAAGCAAGCATCTTATAAATATTATGTTTTTTCTGCAGGCTTTGTTTTCTGCTTGTTTCATTTCAACATCGCAAGCCTTTCTTCAACAAGCTTCATATATCCTTCCGACATATCGCCATTTATTGCTGCGGGCAACCCCATATGAGCCTCTCCTACAAGATTGCCGTTGCTGTCCACAAAAAATGTTGTGGGCAGCACCTGAGCCAAAGATATCAGTGACTCATTCAGCGCTTCATCGGGAATGATTGCGGTAAATGTGCATTTGTTGGCTTCAAGTATAGCTTTCGCCGTATCATACTGGGTGTCACCGTCTATACACACGGATACAAAATTGACGTTTTCAGGCAGTTTTTCATAAAGATTCTGTAGGTCGGGCATCTCAACAATGCAGTATCCGCACCATGTTGCCCAAATGTTCACCACGGTGAGATCGTATTCGGCAATGTTTTTCTCTGTAAAAACATCGTCTTTGCCTATCACTTCAGCCTTAAAACGGCTCATTGCACCGCCGCTGCCTGCCGTATCCTGAGAACAACCTGCAAATGCTATCATCAAAACAGACATCACCAAAAGCAAAACAGCTGCTTTTTTCAAAATGCTTTTTCTCATAAATCTTATTCCTTTTGTTTTATTTTGAACAGAGACGCTTCAAACCCTCTTCAAGGTTGCTGCGGGTGGTGGCAATATTCATTCTTGCATGGCAGAGGCCTTCGGGATCTCCGAAATCCGTACCACTTACAAGTCCCACACCTTTATCCGCACACCACTTGCGTGTTTCATCGTGGTCAAGTCCCAATGCGGAAAGATCTATCCACTCAAGATATGTACCTTCAAGTGTGCTTATACCGAATTCGGGGAGATACGAAGTCATATACTCCTCAAACATTTTGCGGTTTTCGTCAAGATACATACAGAGTGCATCCAGCCACTCGGCGCCGGTTTCGTAGCAGGCTCTTTGAGCAACCAGACCCATAAGATTAGGTCCTTTTATTCTGAACTTATCGAACTCGCTTGTCACCTTTTTGCGGATATCTTCATTGGGAATGATGGCGGAAGAAGAACGAAGTCCCGCAATATTAAAGGCTTTTGTTGCCGAAATGAGCGTTATTCCGTCGGGATCGATGTCTATCCAGGGAATGTGCTTGTTGCCGGGCAGAATAACATCGGAATGTATCTCGTCGCTGAACACCCTTACGTTATATTTCACAGCCAGTTCGTGTATTGTTTCCAGTTCATCTCTGTGCCAAACTCTTCCCACGGGGTTGTGAGGAGAGCAGAGCATAAATATCTTTACACCTTTTTTGAAAATTTCTTCCAACAGGTTGAAATCTATCTGCCACCCGTTTTCTGTTTTGATGAGCGGACATCTGCAAAGCTCACACTCATTCTGGTTTATAACAGAATAAAACGGACCGTAAACCGGAGTAAACATTGCAATTTTGTCGCCGGGTTCTGTGTATGCCGAAACTGCCATTGTGAGAGAATCTATAACGCCGGGAGAAAAGAATACCCACTCGGTTTCAACATCCACACCGTGTCTTATCTTCATCCAGTCTGCCGTTGCTTTCTTGTAGCTCTCACCAAATATGGTATAGCCGAAAGCACCGTGCTCAACACGTTCCATCATAGCCTTTTTAACGGTGGAAGGTACCTCAAAATCGGTATCCGCAACACCGTAGGGCAGCACGTCTTCCCTGCCGAAGATGGAAAGATTGCAATCCCATTTTACACAGTCCGTGTTTCTTCTGTCCACCCCCTTATCGAACACTTTAAAATATTCCTGAATTTTTTCTGCAGAAAGTTTCATTTTAACACCTCAAGATAAAGCAAAGGATCAATCGATATATTCACAAGTGCTGATTATATAATCGAGCACCTTTCTGAGCATAAGATTTACTTTAATGTTGTTCTCACCGTATTCCGCAATAAAATCTTCGGGAGTTTCAAAACCGTATTCCGCATAGCTTGCATTCACGTCTGCCAAATACTCCTCTTCGCTGAGGGTGATGCCCTGCTCTTTTGCTATTGCGCGGACAACGAGCTCTTCTTTAACTGATTCAAGGCATCTTTCCTCCAAAGCTGCTCTGAACTCGGCTTTGGTATATCCGTAATATTCCTCCAAAAAGTCTTTAAAGCTCATTCCGTTCTCTTTTGCAATATCCTGATAAACAGCGATTTGATGGTCAACGTATCTGTTTACCATTGCCTGGGGATAGCTTTTAACGGTTGCTGTGCCGAGAATACGCTGCCAAACAACGTCGCTGAGGTTTTCTCTCTCCAAAAATGCTCTTGATTCGGCAAAAAGCTCCTCTTTGTTTGCATAACCCGTGTTTTCAAAAACAAACTCATCGGTCAGCTCAGGATATTTTATATCTATAATGTTTTTGATGGTGAACACAAATTCGGCTCTTTTGCCTGCCAAACCGCCGTATATATATTCATCGGGATATCTTTCTGTAATGGTAACGGTCTCGCCCACATCCACACCGACAAGCATCTCTTCTACATTGCCGATAAATGTTTCGCTGCCTATTACGAATGTGTAGTCCTCTATGAGACCTTCCACACTCTCACCGCCCACCAAAACATCAAAATCAGCGGTTACAGCATCTCCGTATTTCAAAGTGCCCTCTTCTATGTAGTTGAACTCGATGAAGTCATGCACCTGACTCCACACATAGGTCTCTACATCGGATTCGGCGACTTCAACCATTGTTTTGTCAACCTGAAAATAGTCGTATCTCTGAAGCTCAACATATTTTTCGGGATTTTCATCTGCAGAGCAGCCTGCAAGGACAAAAATCATACACAACATCAAAACAAATGCAATTATTCTCTTTTTCATTTTAAACTCGCCTTTCATTTTATATCTTCAGGAACTGCTGTTCCGCAACATCGAATATTCCGTAGTTGGTTATTCTGAGTCTTGGGATAACGGGGAGTGCAAGGAAAGATGTTGTTATAAACGGTTCTATTCCCTCCGGCACGCCCATTTTTCGGGCAATTCCGGTCATATACTTCAGCTTTTGCTCTGTCTTTTCCGGATCTTCATCGGTAATGAGTCCGCATATTGGCAGAGGCAGGTCTTCCAGTACCTTTCCGTCTTTGACAAGAACAAATCCGCCGCCTATCTTTTCAAGATGCTTGACCGCAACGAACATATCGTTGTCGCTGTCTCCTATTACCAGCAGGTTGTGTGAATCGTGTCCCACAGTTGATGCGATTGCTCCGCTGATACCCATTCCGCTCACAACACCCACACCTATCTTGCCGGATGCCTTGTGTCTTTCTATAACGGCGATCTTCTGATATTCGCTGTTCGCCTTGAAATATCCGTCCTCTGTAGGAAGTGCAACGTCGGCTCTGTCTGTCACGATCTGTCCCGCAAGCACCTTTATAACCGGTGAAACGCTGTTTTCAACGGCGAGCTTAAATGAATCGGGTGTGATCTCCCCTATCTTCACGCTGTTGAGCAGCTCTTCGGGTACTTTGCCCTCTTCCACAGCTGCAGGTCTGCAGTTTTCCGATACCTTTTTACCCTTATACCACACCGAGTTTATCCTGACCTGCTGCACATCATCCAGAATGACCATATCTGCCTGATATCCCGGGGCAATGGCACCCAGCTTTTTAAAGCGATAGTGACGGGCTGCATTTATGGTAGCCATTCTGTATGCGTCCACGGTGGGAACGCCAAGCTCAATGGCTCTTTTAATGTTATAGCTTATGTGACCTTCGGTGGCAATGTCTTCTATGTGCTTGTCATCGGTGCAGAATGCTATCATATCATAACCAAAGCCCAGCTCTTTTACCGCATTTATGATGTCATCAAGGTTTTTGGCTGCGCTGCCTTCTCTTGCAAGCACCATCATTCCTGCACGGATGCGCTCAAGCACCTCTTCTGCGGTGGTGCATTCGTGGTCTGTGGTTATTCCTGCCATACGGTAGGCATTGAGGTATTTTCCGCTGACGCCGGGGGCGTGTCCGTCGATGTTGTCTGCATTTTCGGAAAACACTTCCAGCTTTTTGAGCACATCTTTGTCGCCAAGGTTTACACCGACAAAATTCATCATTTCTCCAAGACCTGCAACATTCTTTTTGCCTTTGAAGAATGCTACCTCATCTGCATCCATAACCGCGCCGCTGTCTTCAAAAGGTGTTGCGGGAACACAGGAGGGTATCATTACCATAATGTTGCAGGGCAATCTTTCGGATTCCGAAAGCATATATTCAATGCCTTTTCTGCCGCTTACGTTTGCAATTTCATGAGGGTCTGCAATCAAAGTTGTGGTTCCGTGCGCCAACACACGGCTGACAAAATTTGCGGGTGTTGTCATTGAGGATTCGATATGCAGATGGGAATCAATAAAACCCGGAGCTATGTATTTTCCGTTGATATCTATCTCTTCTTCTCCGTCGTAGCTGCCGATACCGATTATTGTGTCGTCACAAACGGCTACGTCTGCATTTATAAGTTCTCCCGAAAACACATTTATTACCGTTCCGTTTTTGAACACAGTCTGTGCTTTCTTTCTTCCCGTTGCCTGAGCAATTTTTTCGGTGAGGTCACACATAATAATCCTCCTTTTAAAACCGGCAGGCGGCGAAACTGCGCCGCCCACAGCTTTATCTGTTTTCTGTAAAATTATTCCGTCGGATATTTTTCAAGAACAAACCCCTGATTCCTGAAATCGTCTATCACATTACCCAATATATTTGTGTTTGTGGATGAGACCGCATGCAGCAGATATATTGCGCCGTCGTGAGCAAAGTTTGTTATTCTGTTATATGCTTCGGTTTCATTGGGCTGGTTGTCTGTCTCCCAATCTTTATAAGCAAAGCTCCAGAACACACTTTTGTAACCCATGGATTCAACAAGGGCCAATGTCTGCTCGCTGTAGCAGCCCATCGGGAACCTGAACAACGTCATTTTATAGTTATGGTTGTCCAGCATATAGTCGTGAAGCTTTTTGATATCGTCAAATGCTTCCTGCAAGGAGAGCGTCGTCATATCGGGATGAGTGGAACTGTGGTTGCCCACAATGTGTCCCTCGTCTATCATTCTCTTTATGAGATCGGGATTATTTTTGGCATAGCTAAGGGTGACAAAAAACACCGCCGATACTTCTTTTTCCTTCAGAACATCCAGTATTTTGGGTGTATATCCGTTTTCATAACCCTCATCGAATGTGAGATATATTACACCTTTTTCGGGACGGATGAAATCCACGGCATATTTGGAGAATTTCTCCTGAAAACTGACGGGAGCAAGCGGTCTTCCGTCTTCCCCTCTGTTTACACCGGGCCCCCAACCGTTTGATGTACTGTCCAGAGCACCGATTTCATTGAAATCGGTACTCATAGCAGCGGAAGCTTCTGACGAAAACTCCTCCTCGGGAATTGAGCTTTCATCTTCGCCCATAATCTCATCTTCAATATCGGATATTCCGGATTCGATATCCGAAATCAGGTCATCCATCGGTTCGGAGAGATCCAGTATAGATTCAAGCGCACCGTCGGATGACTGCAGAGAACTGTCCACACGCGATGAAAGAGAGGAGTTTTCTCCCATTATATCGCATCCGCACAAGCTTGCTGTGAGAGCAAGCGCACAGACAATTGCCGCAATTTTTAATGCTTTCATATTAACCTCCAGAAAATTGCACGAGCACAAATACCCGTTTTTTAATTTTTGCAAACTAAACCGACCGATTTTCGGTCTGTTATATTATGTGCTTTTTTTTGCAATTCAATCTGTTGTTGGTTGTAACTTTCTGTAAAACATCATTTTAACACATTCGGTTAAAAAAACAGCGTCCCGCGGAGGTTTCCGCAAGACGCCGCGAACGACTTGTTCTTATTATTTTGTAAATGCGCCGATTGCGTATACTACGAATGTGAGAACAAACATAGCGATAGCAACGATTTTTGTTACCTTAAGCATCATAGCATCCATTGTCTTTGCCTTGTTGCGTCCTGCTACGGTGTTATCATCATGCATTGCTCCGAGTGCGTTAAGTCCGCCGGACTTTGCGCTCTGCTGCATAGAAATAACGATAACCAAAACGATACAAGAAAGGATCAACAAAATGCTTCCGATAATCTCAAAAACTCCCACGAGAAATTCCTCCATATCTATTAATCACATCGATATACTTTTAAGTCTTAAAGCACATAATAATGCCTTTAACGACTAACTTAAAAAATTATATCACATTATTTTAATTATTGCAATAGCTTTTTTTGTAAATAAACTGTTTATTCTTAAAAATAACCACTAAATATTGATGTTTGCGCTGCTTTTCCCTCTTGATCACTTTATTATCGGCAGCTTTTTCTTTATCTCGTTTTTATAGATGCAGGTGCGGTCCACGCAGTTCTTACAGCTGAGGTTGAGGTTGGAGCCTTCCCAAAAACGTTCGGGATGTTTATATCTCGCCCACTCCCACATTGCAAGCTCCACCAAAGAGACAGCAAAAAGAGTTATGGAATAAAAATTCGGGATAAATGCCAACACTGTATAAGTCAAGAAATGATCCCAACGGAAAATTCTGCAGGTGGTGCAGCATCTGTTTTTCATGAGAAAACTTTGCAGCGGACAGAAAAACACGATGCAGAATACATCCAGGAAATAGCATAGTGCCCATATAAGTATTATTTCGGCCTTGGTGAAAACCTTAGTAAGCTTCAGCGTCAAAACCACCGCACCTAAAATGAACCATACTGCCAGCACTTTAAGTGCACCTATGTCTTTTTTGCGCAGCGCTTTGCGCATTCTCTCTTTATCGTAGCTCTCTGCAGGCAGACACATATAAGAAAACTGCTTGGATGAGCCGATGTCCTTAAAATTACTGTAGTCTTTGTTTTTACTTGGTATCATGCGTCTGATCATCTCTCCCATAAGCATGACCCAAAAACAGGCAACAAGTATCTTATTCAACAATCCATCCAGTAGACCTATACGAAAAAAATTGCCTTCGAAGCCAAGATCGCTTCTGTGGAAGAAATAGATATACAGCACATATATCAATACAGCAGTCCTGAAGAAGAATGCACCCAGATATTTTTTTTGTGCTTTTGTCTTTGTTGCTTTCTCTACACTATGCATACGGAAAAGCTCTTACCCTCTCAATAATATTTGCTTTTTCGCAACAACTATGGAAACACCGTCCGGAATGACAACGATCTTCGGATCTTTATAGTTTGCTTTTGCCATTGCTAGTGCCGTGTTGACATCCTCGGCATAGCCAAGCTTCATCTCTGCAAACTTTTCTTTAAGCAACGGAGATGCTACAAAAATTATGCGGTATTTCTCCATCATCCTCGCCAATATCTGATACTGCCACTGATCGGGAACAGTTTCCTCCATCGGTGTTTTTCTTATTATCTCAAGAAGCTTTTCAGCAGACTCAGCCTCTTTGAGTGCTTTGTAGAAATCATCTCCGCCGATGCCGTCGGCACACTCAGCACAGATGATCAGCGTTGCGCCGTCGTTTGCGGCAGCTTCTGCAGCTGTGAGACCCTTAACTGCCTGATAGACGTTCTGATCCAGCGGAGCACCGCCGTTTGAGGTTATAATTATATCGCCGCCCTCTTCCGCAACAGCCTTGCAATATTTGGAAAGCAGCTCGCATCCTGCCTTGTGGGCCGCCTCGGGCTCACCTGCCACTGCAGCAACAACCTCTTTTTTCTCATTTATTATGACGTTTACGATATAGCTGAGCTTAGCCATCTTTGCGGCGGCAAGCATATCTCTGTGTATCGGATTGTTTTCGAGTATGCCCGTTCTTGCATTGGGGTCATCGATGAATTTGGAGCAATGGTTGCCCAAAACTGTTTTTCTGTCGCAAATTCCGGGAAGCACACTCTTTCTTCCGCCGGAAAATCCCGCAAAGAAATGGGGTTCGATAAAGCCTTCTGCCACAAGCAGTTCTGTCTCCACCGCAAGCCTGTCTATTACAAGCTCTGCACCGGAGGGCAGAATGCCGATGGCAACGTTGTTTTTATCGCAATCGTGCACGATTATCTTCTCGTTGTTGAACACTTCGTTGCCCAGCTTTGCACGCAGCTCTTCGGGCTGAGTTTCACGGTGGCAGCCGGTTGCAACAAGCAGAGTGATATCTATCTGCGGATTGTTCTCACGCAGCTCTGCAAGCATAAAAGGAATGATATGCTTGCTGGGCACCGGTCTTGTGTGGTCGCTTATTATGATGACCGCATTTTTCTTTCCCTTCGCCAGCTCGCTGAGCTTTGTTCCGCCAAAGGGCTCTGCCATAGCTGCAAGAACCGTTTCGTCTTCGCTGCCATTCCGCACCAAGCCGTGAATATCAGATTCCACCTTGAGCACATTTTTTTCGTCTATATTAAGACACATCGCATTATGTCCGTACGGTATTAACATATAGCTCCTCCACACAACGCTGTTTTGCTTGTTTTTAGTCATTTAGAATATTATATCATAACTGCTGTTGATAAGTCAAAACAAATCTCGTTATATTATGCTTTTTCCGACAATATTCTCCCTTATGATAATGTAAAATGAGAGCAGCAAATTTGTTTTTCCAAAATAATCTGCTATATCTTCTTTAAACAGAATAAATTGTCTTTGTAAAGTGCAAAATAATGCAGAAAGCAATTGGTATGCAACTGAAAGCAACAATTACAGAAAGGAAGATAATTTAATGTTAAAGCCTAAGGAAAACAAAATTAAAAAATTCATTATGGGTAAAGGATTCTATGCCGTTCTTGCGCTTTGTCTTGTGGGAGCGGGTACAGCAGCCTGGCTCTCTGTGAATAAAACGCTGGGGGCTTTATCCGCAGGTGAAAGCAGCTCCCTCCTTCAGGATCCCGTGAGCTATTACAGCAAAACAGATGAGACAAGCTATGTTAAACCCAACACCGTTACACATTCCAAAGCAGATGAAAAGGAGAACAGCAGATGGGAATTTTCAGAAACAGAACCTGTGGACACTCCCGTAAAAGACGTACCCATTTTCTCGGAATCCTCCTCTTCCTCACAGCAGGACTCCGAATCTGTCTCATCGCAGCAGCAGTCATCGGAGCGATCCGAAAAATCAGAACAGCAAACACTTTCGCCAAGCTCGCGCAAACCGGCATTTCGCTTGCCTCTCTCCGGTGAAATATTCAACCCCTTCAGCGACGGTGAGCTCATTAAAAACGAGACTCTCAACGAATGGCGCACCCATGACGGCATTGACATCCGTGCAGCAATAGGCAGCGAGATCCACGCAGCCGCCCAGGGAGAGATAACTGCAGTTGACAAGGATACTCTTTGGGGAAATTATATCGAAATAGACCACGGCAACGGCTATATCAGCTATTACTACGGCCTTGATGACAACATTTCCGTTAAAGCAGGCGACAAGGTCATGGGCGGAGACACCATCGGACTCGTAGGTGAATCCAACTCTGCAGAGCTTGCAATGGATGCCCATCTTCACTTTGCAATAAAACACAACGGCAGCTGGGTAGATCCCGTTGAGACCATCAACTCCTGAACAGACAAAAAAGAGCTTTTTCCGCGGAAGAAGCTCTTTTTATTTTTGCCATATCATTCCCGTGTGCTGCGGCGCAACCGACGTCGGCTTGCAATGTACCTGACCGTATTTATCAAGACGATAACGCAAAGTGCGTGTCTGCACCAATCCAGACAGCCGATAAACAAACCCGAATATTCAGGTGAAATATAAAACGGCGCAACAAAAATCGGAATATGAGAAAGTGCCAATATTATCCATCCGGCAATAATAAAAACAAGATTTTCTTTTGTCGTGTTTATCGGTGTTTTGCGGTATGCCAACGCACTTGCAAGCAAAAGCACAAGCAAAAGTGCTGTCAGAACCCATGCAACTATCAGTTGAACCATCCACTCCTCATACAAAAGAGAAAACAGCACCATTTTCCAGGTTATACCCGTGGCATAGCGCAGATAGACCTCCACGGAAAAATATATTCCCCAGCAGCACCAAAGCCACGCATGTGATTTCACCAAAATGCAGATGAATCCGCACAGCACAAACGGCGCTGCAAAAATCATGGCGCCAAATGCATTACCCGCAAAAATCCATAGCAACAGCAGCACTACTGCGCCAAAGCACAAAAGAATTACTCCGATAATTTTTTGTGCCGTGCCCGAAGAAGCCTTTTCAACATATACGGTTTGTATCTGCGGCTGCTCCTGCGGTCTCTCTTTTATCTCACACTCTTCTCGCACAAGCTCATCCAAAGAGATATTGAATATCTCGCTCAGTTTAATCAATCTGTCCAGTTCCGGCACGGAGGAGTTGGTCTCCCACTTTGATATAGATTGACGGGAAACCCCCAGCGCATCCGCAAGGTCTCCCTGCGACATATTCCGCTCTGTTCTCAATTTATAAAGCTTATCTCCCAAATTCATTTTCTGTTCTCCTAAAGCAAAAGAATACCTAAATTATAAACAACATCCCCGGATATATCAACCAACCGTGCTTTAATTTTTTAGCAACTGTCGGTTGCACTTTGCGGATGCTGCAATATTTTTCGTTTTTTACACTTAAACATCAGGTTTTCACGAAGTTTTTTCAAAAAAAACGCAGCGTTCCGATATAACAATTTACCCAAGCACGTTTCTTGTTTCTTTTCTCAATCATCCGTTACATCAATTATACCATTTTATTTTTCTTTTTTAAATCTTTAATTTGCAGGAATTATTTTGCATTTCCCAAAACCAAAGTCCGTTTTATGGGACAGCGAATACTGTAGAATAATATCAGAAGGAAAAACACCCTACACAACAGAAAGAGAGGAAAACAATATGTGGACAATTTGCTTTTTGATTCTCCCCTTTGCAATTCTTGCGGAACTGATTTGTAAATAAGAAAGGTAACGTGATACAGATGTCATTACAACACAAACCGATGAAAAAACATATTGGAAGAAACCGTCACAACAAATACACACTCACTCACTTTAACCATCTGCACCGCCCCCGCAGATCCGTTGTGGAAATATCTTTCGAAGGCAAATATATGACCCTTGCATATTATAACGACAAGTTCGACCTGCATATCGGTGATCTGGTCTATGTTGACGGCAAGCTTGAGGACTTGCTTGGACGTGTAGTATCCGTAAACTACAACTTCAAAATCAAGCTTTCGGATTATAAACGCGTCATCGCTTTGGTGGACACAACCGTAAAGGGTCAGTTTTTCACAGCAGGACCTCAATTTATCACTTTTGACCGTGAAGCCATCCCCCGTAAGCAGGTCCTCTCCTGGTTTAAACCGCCTTTTGAAGAGGATGACGATTTTGTCTCCGGAAACGATGACAGCACCTTCTCTCTCGATAACCTTATCTCCACCAAGTTTACCTCAAATGTTTTCAGCCGCGGCTGTGAATATCACGACGACAACAGAGTGAAATATGTCTCCCTCGACGGCAGCAGAGGATACGCCATCGTTGAAGGCAGCAAACCCTATGAAGTGGAATTCCAATACAAAAACGGCGAAATAAGCCACCTTGTGTGCTCCTGCTACTGCAGCTATAACTGCAAACACGAGGTCGCCGTTTTACTCAATCTCAGAGAGATCCTTAAACTTATTGAAACTCACTACTCCGATGAATATGAAAACAGCGGTTATTTTGCAGCGATCAACAAAGCCACCCTTATGTATTTTGCAATTGGTGCCAAAGAAAAAGTCAGCTTCACGCTGTAATGGATATGCCGGAGCTAAAAGATTTTTATGCTTTTAAAAGCACCTCTTCGGAACAAAACGGCTGCTCTCTCGGCTGTCTTCCGTATATACTTGGTACGCTGTTTGTGCTTTGGCTCATCGGTAAATTGTTTTGCTGATCCCCTTCATTTCTATATTGCAAGCTTGAACTCACCGCTTTCCCACCCTCAAGCGGTGAGTTCGGTTTTCCTTCTTACTCCGCAAACCTCCTTTTTGTTGACAACTGCTTTGGGATAGGATAAAATATCATTAGTTTATATCACACAGAAAAAGGAGTTGCTGCAGATGACCGGCTACGAAACAGTCGTTGGGCTGGAGATACACGTTGAACTTAAAACCGCACAAAAGCTTTTTTGCAGCTGCTCCACAGCTTTCGGCGCCAAACCCAACACCCACATCTGCCCCCTATGTCTTGGGCTTCCCGGTGCTTTTCCCAAGCTCAACCGCAATGCCGTGGAATGTGCCGTAAAAGCAGCTTTTGCCCTCAACTGCGAGATAAACACGATCTCTGCATTTGACCGCAAAAACTATATGTATCCCGATCTTCCCAAAAGTTATCAGGTAACACAGTTTTATCTGCCCCTTTGCCAAAACGGTTATCTTGATATTGAAACCGAAGGCGGCAAAAAGCGCATTGGCATAACACGCATTCACATTGAAGAAGATGCAGGTAAGCTGTTTCACTCCGATGAGCACGGCACTCTTATCGACTACAACCGCTGCGGCATCCCGCTTATTGAAATTGTCACCGAACCGGATTTTCGCTCCTCTGCCGAAGCTGTTGCCTTTTTGGAAAAGCTTCGCTCCGTTCTTTGTTTTGCCGGTGTTTCCGATTGCCGCATGAACGAAGGTCAGCTTAGATGCGATGTAAATCTCTCTGTGCGTAAAATCGGCTCTACCAGCTTTGGCACCCGCACCGAGACCAAAAACCTCAACTCTTTTTATTCCGTAAAACGTGCGATCGAATATGAGGCTGAACGGCAGACAACGCTTCTTGAAAAAGGAGAAAAAATAAAGCAGGAGACCCTGCGCCTTGACCAAAACACATGGCAAACTATCCCTATGCGTCTTAAGGAAAGCACCTCCGATTACAGATATTTCCCCGATTGCGATTTTGCACCTCTCGTTCTCGAAGCGGATACGCTGAATACCATCCGCAGCACTATGCCTGCACTTCCCGATGAACGCAAGGAGCACTATATCTCCGAATACTCTCTGACCGAATACGATGCAAAGCTGCTTACCTCCCGTCCCGATGTTGCAGATTTCTTTGAAGAGACCGCCCGACTCACGGCTTATCCCAAAGTTGCGGCAAATCTCTTCCTCACTGAGGGTTTCCGTATGCTTGATGCATACACGGATATTCCGATAACACCGATCCAGCTGGCCAAAACCGCCGAGCTTTACGGAGGCGGAAAGATAAACAGTACCTCTGCAAAACGCATTTTCTGCGAGCTTTGGGATACCGGCGGAGATCCCGAAGTTCTGATGGAATCGCTCGGTTTGGCTTTGCTCAACGATGAAGAGCTGCTTAAAAAGCAGGTCAAAGAAATATTGGCAGAATGTCAAACGGCTGTTGACGACTATAAAAACGGCAAGACCAGAGCTTTTGGCGCCATCATGGGCGAAGCAATGCGAATTACCGGCGGACGGGCTGAACCCAAGCTGCTGAAAAAGCTCCTTGCCGAAGCACTTAACGAGGTATGACCATGAACGAGCTTTTTATAAACCGTATACGACTGAACGATATGCCGCCTAAAAGTTCATATCTATCCAGGCTTCCCGTTGTAAAGAATCTTCACAGCATAGAACAAGGACTTGAGCTCACTTCCAACATCACCTTTCTTGTTGGAGAAAACGGGATCGGCAAATCCACTTTGCTGGAGGCGATCGCTGTAAATTACGGCTTTAACCCCGAAGGCGGCAGCCGCAACTTCAACTTTCACACCCGTGAATCTCACTCCGAGCTCCACCGCAGCCTTCTGCTCACAAAAGGCTATCGCCGTGCACGAGACGGTTACTTCTTGCGTGCGGAGAGCTTTTACAATGTGGCAAGCAACATTGATGAGCTGGATGAAATACCTGCAGCTGCACCGTCTATAATCTCAAGCTACGGCGGAACATCTCTGCACAAGCAATCTCACGGTGAAAGCTTTTTTGCGCTGATATTCAATCGCTTTGGCGGCAACGGTCTTTATATCCTGGACGAGCCTGAAGCCGCTCTCTCTGCAACAAGGCAGCTCTCGCTTATTATCCGCCTTAACGAATTGGCCAAAAACGGCTCCCAATTCATTATTGCCACCCACTCGCCCCTTCTCATCGCAACACCCGGCTCACAGGTCATTTCCATCACAGAGGATGCCATTGAAACCACCCCATATGAGCTTACAGAAAACTATATTGTCACCAAGCGCTTTTTATCCGATCCTGCTGCCATGCTGGATCAGCTTATAGACGATAAATGATCTTTCAACAAAAATAAGCAGTGCACATTTTATGCACTGCTTATTTTAATTTTATTAAGTTTTAATTTATACAGTAAAGATGAGATGATCTTTACTCAGAAGACCTTTCGGTTCTCTGCTGCATATAAGCATCAACTTGTTATGCCGATCCTATCCCGGCTAAAATTATCCATTTCGGAAAGCATCTTATTGCGCAGAGGTCTTCAACTGAGAAATCAACAATTCATTTCTTAATAGGTAATTGACATCGGATATTACATCCGCACGCAAATCAAAATTTATGGAGATATTTATCGGTTATTCTTATGTGCGAACGCTCCCAAAAAATATCCGTTGCGTTTTGTTCTCACTACATAGTATCTACTGACGCCTGCTGTTTAAACTTTTTTAATTACGCTATTTTCTTCAGAAATTTACATTGTTTATATTCTTCTCGGATAAAGACTAATCAGAACATTGGACTCACCTTTTCTTTTATTTTTTTATTTTAAATCTTTCTCTTCTCTTTGATTATATTATAAACCATACCTTCCATATTGTCAATCAACATATTTTATAAACATTTATATCATTTTATATGCATTATCACCATATATTTTCAACTGACAACTTAATCATCCACAATGACGAAAAACAACCCCCATGGTATAAACTACCGCAGGGGTTGTTTTTTATTCGAAGTTGCGTATTGTCACCGTTACCGCTTCCGCAATTGCATAAGCGGTTTTGCAAAGCTCCAGTTCGTTACAGCACTGCTCATATTCCAACGGGTTTACCATATAGGCAAGCTCAACCAGCACAGAAGGCTGCGCGCTCATTCTTGTTACATAGAAATAGCCTTCCAGTGCGCCGTCGTTTTCTCTTGCAAGAGATCCCGATACCATATTTGCAATGTTTTCCGCAAAGGCCTTTGAGCCTTCAAAGTGGTAATACACCGCTGTGCCGGATACGCTGTGAGAATCTTTGGTTTCTGCCGTACTGTTGTGGTGAAGCGAGATGAACAGATCGGGTTTTATATCTGCCGCATATGCATTGCGGGCATCAAGCTCCATTTTTTCATCCTTGATCTCCGCAAACAGCATCACTCTTGCGCCCAGCTCCTCCAACCGTGATTTTACAAAGAGTGCCGTGACATAGTTGAGATCCGCTTCTGTGGGACCCTTTACTCCGCCAAATCCGAGAGCTCCGGGGTCTGTTCCGCCATGACCTGCATCAAGGGATACCACTATTCCCTCCAGCGGACGCAGCTTATTGGATGAGAGCTTAGGTGCTTTTGAAAGATATATGACCGTTTGGCTTACATCAAGGCTCTCCGCCTCATCTTCGATGGTTGCCAGGTTGCGCACATTATATTCAACGCTGTATCCCCAAAGGCTCACTCTCTTTTTAAGGTTGAAGATAAGGGTCGTGACATTGTTTTCCTCGTCATATTCCACATCCACACCTTCCACAATGGTGCTGTCTTCCATATTGAGTTCTGTTATTCCCGATGTGTTGAACAACTTTACCGTAAGTTTGCCGTCGGCAAGCTCTGTGTGGCTGGGTGTGCCTGCCGTGCCGGAGAGGACTATGGTCTCGTCATTGTCCGCATATTCAACAGAATATTCCGAAACTGTATTTTTCGGTGATGTTCCGTCTGTAACTACCTTAGCGCTCTTCACCGGCACAAATCCGCCGCTGGCAAGTTCATAGTATCCGTCGTTTGTGCATGCAACAACATAGTCGAGGGCACCGCGGCGAAGTGTTGTGAGAAACTCGTTTTCAACTGCAGTATCATAATAAACATTGGTGTGGTAATCTTCAGCTCTAATAACAAAATCCGCCTTTTCACCCACCACCAAAAGCTCTCCCGGAGACTCAACTGTACTTCTGCTTCCTCTGAACTCAACTCTGTAGGTTATTTTGCCTGCATTAGTGACCTTTTGGGCAGGATAACTGCCTGTCGGCACCTTGTATTCGACTGTATATCTGGCCGGAATTCCCGCTTCGGCTGTGGCTGCTATCTGCTCGAGCACCACCCTTTCGCCGTTGATGTTGGCGGTAACCTTTGCATTGGAGGGTGCAATACACTCAAGCTTTATCGTCTCTCCCGCTTTTACACCTCTGGTGACCTGCGGGAACACCGAGTTAACTCTTATGTTTGTAATGTGCGTTGCCGTGTCGTTGGGATCCTCACGGGTTATTGTCACAGAATCCACATGCTCGTTTTGTGTGAACACATACTCGTTCTTGCCTATAGGCACATCCACAAGAATGCCGAAAATTCCGCTTTCGGAAAAGCGTTCCACTGCCTCACCGTTGCAATAGAGCGGCACTGTGGGGTCCGATGTTCCCATTATAAAATAGTTTTTCGCATTCCAGCTGATATTCTGTGTAGGTCTTGTCACCTTCAGGCTTCTGCTTATAACCAGTCTGTCGCCGACATTGGGATAGTTGTTGGGAGAATACTCCTTCAGCTGCTTTGCAAGATATCCGCCCTCTGCATTGAGGCTTCTGTAGCCGGAGCACACATATGCGGTTATTCCGTTGGATTCGCTTACATACTGTCTCAAAAACAGCTCGTTGCCGTTTGCAAAGGTTTCTTCCGCAACAGACGGCATTTTTACATCTTCCGCAGAGAGGCGCACGGTGAAACCTACTCCCGTTATATCCGCCAAAGTCTTCCAATAAACCAGATTTTTTTCATATTCTTCGGAATCATCCAAAACATTACAGCTGCTGTTGAGCACCACGGTATCCATCAGCCCTGCGTTTATCCATTCCTCCGCTATTCCGCTTTGTGCATCATCCGAATACTGCTGGGTTATTTCAACCGCCAGCTTTTGCCTGTTGCCTTCTTTTTTCAGGATGTCGGATATATCATCCAAAAGATGCAGTGCTGCATCTTCTGCACCGACACCCATAGCAGCCCTTACCTGCCCCGGCATATTCAATCCTTCCAGCAATATTCCGTCAACATCATATCGCTTGGAGAGCTCTTCTATTATCCTCTTGATATATTCACGCACGTTTTCGTTGGAGATATTATAATACATCTCTCCGTTTGGAGCGGTGATATAGTAATCTTCATTTCTTGCGGCAAAAATCTTCTCTTCGTTGATCAGCTTTCCCTCTCTGCCTATTTTGAATGGATTTACCACAGCCACCAGCAAAAGCTCTCTTTCTCTGCAAAGCTCCGCTAAAGTTTTGAGCGGATTATCCAGACTTTTATCTCCGCTGCTGTCTTTCACCCACGGAGAAACCGGAAGCAGCGAGGATCTGTACATTGCATTTGAATAATCCAGCGCTTCAAAATAGATGGTCGTGTAGCCGTATTGCTGCGCAAAATCCAGCATTTTACCAAGCTGCTCCTCCGGAGTGAGCGCAATAAACGGATTGTTAAAAGAAAAATCCGCATTATCAAAACTGTTTATATATAATCCCTTTGCATCAAAGGGGGCTGCTTCTTCATAGGATTCATCTGCCGCTGCCGACACATTTGAAGCTGAAGCAATGCTGACAGTAATTGCCAAAGCACTTATCAGCGACAATGCTTTTTTGAAAATCTTTTTCATAACTTTCCTCATATTCAGATATTTAAAATTCCCGTTACAGTTCAAAATCCTCTGCGGAAAACTCCGGCATAGGTGCATTTCCGCTGGGAATGCGCTTAAGGGGATCGTAGGAGAATTTTCTGCATTTATAGTTGGTCTCCACCATTCCCTTTTTGATGCACATTATCATATCCCCGTTTTGGGTGAGTGTGCCGTTGCTGCAATAGATGCAGGAGGGTTCTATATTTTTACCGAAAAGTTTTTTTGTTTTCACTTTCAACAACCTCGAATCGGTGTAAAACCGTTAGATTTGCATATATATAATAATTATATCACATATTACAACAACAATCCACTTTATTTTTTAATATTTTCTGCCTCTTTTCATCCATTTTTCGGCATTTTTCAGCTTTGCCTTTTTCCGACAGTCAGCAAAAACATTGCTGCCACCGCTACCAACAGAACCGAACTCACCGCAGAGCCTGACGTTATTTCTCCCCCTTTAAACTGCACTGCGGCTGTGACCGCATCCGGAAAAATTTTTATCAGCAGCGCACATATCCCCATAGAGAGCAAACCGTGTATCACCCGTGACAAGGTGAACGCTGTGAGTCTCATTCCGCTGCCCGCCAGCTGACCGTATATCTGAAATATCACAGACAAACTGCCGAAAGCCGTGACAAACGCCAGCATAGGCATTCCCGCATTTTCGGCAACTGCCGCGCACCCTGCCGTCACCTCCGTTATGCCTATTAAAAATGCGGCAACTTTGTTTGGATTAAGCGAAAAAACATTTGCCGCAAAGTTTATTCCGCCTATAATGAACCCGGAATTTTTACAATAATTAAGCGCAGCACAAAACAACAGCACAAATGCACACATGGATATCACCGCCTGAGCGGCATCCGTCACGCTGTTTACAAACACCTGTGAATAACTTTGCTTTACACCTTGCATATCTCGGTTTATCTGCTCTCTCTTTGCCCGCAATGACATAAGTAAGCCTATCACCAAAGCGGACACCAGCTGTGAAACAAAAAGTATCGCTCCTGCTTTGAAGCTTCCCAACATTCCGACACCTATCACACCGATCAAAAACGGCGGTCCCGCATTGACACAAAAGCACAGCATCCTCTCTCCCGTTTCTGCAGATATTCTGCCTTGTTTCACCTCTGCCGCAATGCTTCGTGCAGCCGCAGGATATCCGCCTATAAAACCCATAATTATTATGCCCCCCAACTCCTCAGGCAGCTTGAAAAGTGTGACTGTCAGCGGTTTGAGCACCTTTGACAGCACCTCCGACACACCGCTTGTGCAAATAAATCCCGCAAGCGCCATAAACGGAAACAATGAAGGTATCAACACACTTGTGCACAGCTTTATCCCTTCATATATTCCCTCCGCAAACACCTTTGCATCACTAAGCAGCAGCCAGGCCACCATCACCGCCGCTGACGTTATTCCGATTCCCTTAAACCTTTTCAACTCCACTTAAAAATGCTCCTCCCGGCTTTTTCTAAATTATATGTGGAACATTTTACTGCTATTATCAAAGTTGAAAGCATAATATTAGCAAAGGATAAATTTGCATTTCGGAAAGGAGCCGTGTACATACATATTTGTTTATGTACAGACAAAAATATGGAGAATAACAGAAAAAACACCCGTTCCGCCCGTAGTTCTTTCAAGCAGCGCTTTGCTCAAAAGCTGGATATGCCGTCAAATGCTTTCGGCGGTGCACAGATAGAGCTGATATCCAACCGTGAAGCCGCCGTGGAGGGTTGTCTAGGTGTGCTGGAATACAACGAAAACGAAATTGCCCTAAACCTTGGAGATGTGACCGTAACTTTTTCCGGCAGCAACCTGAAAATGAAGTGTATGACATCTACCGCAACTGTCATTGAGGGAAACATCAGCTCTCTGCAGTTTAAATAAATTTTAAGGAAGGATGATATCTCGGTGTTGGTTTCGCTGTTCAGATATCTGCGCGGATATATTCGCTGCAGCGCAGAGGGTGTTTTTACCGAGCGCTTTTTGAATTTGCTGATACAAAACGGTATTACTGTTTGGAATGTGGAAAAATCCGGCTATACCATGAGCTGCTGTGTTTTTGCCTCCGACTATAAAAAACTCGGAAAATATGCCGAAAGGACACAGGTGCGGTTATCTTCCGCCGAAAAACACGGCGCACCTTTTTTTATAAAAGAAAACAGACGCAGAAGCGGAATAATGGTCGGCGCCGTGCTGTTTATCACCTTTCTCTCTGTGATGAACAGCTTTATTTGGCACATTGAGGTTGTGGGAAACGAGACTGTCAGCGACGAGTTGATACTCTCCACGGCAGAAAAGCTGGGACTTCACACCGGGATAAAGGCATCCTCCATAGATGCGGAATCCTTTGAGCGGCTGCTCTTTCTCGAGCTTGAGCCGCTTTCATGGGTGGCTGTAAACGTGGAGGAAAGCACCGTTATTATAAATGTGAAAGAAAGCGAC
>JAFSHJ010000245.1 GCA_017440425.1 Oscillospiraceae bacterium
CCTCTGAACTGCAGGAAGGGCATAAAGAAGCCTGTTGCAAATTCCTGAACGGCAACAACTGCTGTCAGGCGGTTTGCACCCTTCTTAAGCAGGGATGCAACTTCGATGCTGGAATCGTTGGGACCCCACAGGCGGCAATGCTGCCAATCCTTGTCGATGCGTACGCCGTTGAGCTCGCAGCGGAGAACGTATTTGTCCTCTGCAAACAGAGTTACGGTTTCGGGGATATAGTCAACGTCAAAGTCGTATACCAAAACGTCCACTGCGTTGATCTTTGCATATTTGGAGGGAACGTCGCCTTCAACACCCAACTGCATCATTGTGTCAACATCGGGAACGACGATGGGCTCGTCTGCGCTGCCGTCATAGGAAGCGATCTTCCACTGTGCGTTGAGGATGTTGCCGCTGGCTGCTTTGAAATCGCAGGCTGCATCAACAGTCTTGAAGGGCTCGCTGGCGATGGTTTTGCAAGCTTCGATAGCCTCGTCCTTCTCGCTGAGAAGAATGTAGAACTGGAGAGGTCCGAAGGTGATGTCGGCACGACCGTCCACGATGTTAAGCGGGCAGGCTTTGCCGGTGAGAGGATCGAGCAGCTGCATATTCTCGTTGCAGGCAATGTTTGCAACGGTGGTTTCTTCCTTGTCGTTGGTGAGGAAGTATACCTTCTGGTTGCCGTCGGTCCTTTCGGATGTATAGATGGTGCCGTTGTGCTTGATATCGAGGGTGCGGTATTCTTCGCCGAGAACCTGCCACAGCTTGTTCTTGAAGTTTGCGTTCTTGCCTCTCTGCTTGTCATCTTGTTGCTCGGCAAGATAATACATATTGTCGCCGATCTTGCAGACATCGCCGCTTTCCGGCTTTGTGCCGTAGGGAGCGCTTTCGCAGCCCTTGTCCACCAGCAGCTTGGGCAGCTCATCGATGAACACCAGCTTAACGCCAACAGAACGGAGCTTCTCGATCATCTCGATAACTTCGGAGGTGGTGTCGTCCACGCAGGGGAGGATGACAGTGTCGTATTTAACGCCGAAGAGACGTGCGCTGCCGTCGGAAACATCAAACTTGGAAGCGAGGGAGTCGCTGAAGATATCGTATTCCACGTTCATTTCCAGCAGGGAGTTTACAAGACCCCACATGGCCATATCGTATTTGGTGATTGCGCCGAAGATGGGTCCCTGACCGTCGAAGTTGGTGTAAACAGAGGACTGCGGACACATAAACAGAACACGTCCTGCGGTCTTGGTCTGTGCGGAAATATACTGAACGCGGGATACATAGTCGCCGAACAGATCGAAACGCTCAAACATGGTGTTGTTAAAGTTGAAGCTGGGTTTCCAGCTCTTGCGCTGGTTATCCATGGAATAGTGTGCACCCATGTACTGGATCATGTTTACGCCAAGGGTCATGAGGCGGTTGGCGATGCGGCGCATCTCGTGGAAGCGGAGCTTGAAGGAGCTGCCGGTGAAGGTTTCGCAGAGGGTACGGTCACGGCCGTAGAACTTGGAGCAGGAGGAGAGGATCTTGCCTGCTACGTTGAAAGCTTCCTCTTCAATCTTATAGCGGGAAAAGATGGAGTCGATTCCGGGAACGTGCATCCACTCCATGAGGTCGAAGATGTCACCGGACTGATACATGGACCATACCATGGACTCTTCGCCGTCGAAGTGACCGGTGTAGAGCAGATTTTCTTTATCGCACCACTCATAAACCTGCTTGATGTGAGCATCGCGCACGCGCTCGGTGAGCAGTCTCCAGAAGTGATAGCGAACCTGCTTTTCTTTTTCGGTTACGGGAGTTTCAAGGAGAGCATAGAGCCACGGAGTCATATCGTAGCCGAAGCGTGCCTTGAAGCGATCAACCAGTTCGTAGTTCCAGGGAACTCTGCCCACACCCAGATCCTGGGGTGTACCTACGCAGACTTCGTCGGTGAACAGACCCTTAACGGTCTTGCCGAACTCGTCGCCGATGGCTGCCTTATATTTCTCGTGGGTGTAATCCATAAATGCGCGGATGCCTTCTTCTCTCAGGGCATCAATGTAGCCATCCTGCCAGAAGGAGAATTTTGCACCCACGGATGCGGAAAGGTTGTAGTCCTGCAGACGCTCGCTCATGACATGGAGAATTGCGGAGCCGCAGTAATCGTGTTTATAGGTGAAATAGAAGCCGTCGCCTGCGGGTTCTATCTCGATGAGATCTGTTACGTCTTCTGCTCCATCCTCTTCAAAGCCAACAAGAACGCGGCTTGCGCTGATGAAGTTGCCCTTTACATAGATGCGGTTGAGTTTGTGTCCGGGAACAAGATATTTTCTTGTATCGCAGAGAACTCTTGCACGGAGGTCGGGGCGGTCACGGAGAAGATATCCGCCAACCAGACCGGAGGGATACTCATATTCGTCGTAGATCCAGAAGGAAAGTCCAAGTCTCTTGGCTTCCTTGACCATGTGTTTTATTGCCTCGAAATAACGCTCGCCGAGATAGTCGTCTGTTGCGCCTGCGGTGTGGTTTACAAAGAAATCGTTGATTCCCTTGGATTTAAAGCCTTCCAGCTGTGCAGTAACCTCTTCCTCTTTGAGATCGTCACCGCAGAACCACATGGTGGCGGGGCGATAATCCGGCTGAAGCTCCATAAAACCTTTAAGCAATTTGTTTTCTTTCTGCATAATTTCATCTCCAATCAATGGGCTATGCTTGTTTTTTCGGCCTGCGGCAGAAATTCACCGTTAAGCCTTGCTTTGCACTCATTATATATTATTCCCTTTTATTTTACAAGTCCTTTTAAGGCAAAATTTTAAATAAGATTTCCCAATGTTTTTTGTGAGAAAAAGCTTCATTTTAACACAAAAACGGGTTCGGCCCGTCAGCTGATGCCAACGGGCCGAAATTTATGCTTTTATATTGCGTTTTTCAATAAAATCATTCCGCTGTAACCGTGATGGTGGGTTCTGCCAGCAGACCTATCTTCTTGATGGGTGCTTCGTCACGGTATTCCATTACGCCCTGACAGACGAGCACGACCTCTTCCAGCTTCATTGTAGCATCGTAAGAGGTGGTGAATTTGAGTTCTACCGTGTTCTTGCCAACCTTGCAGAAATCGGTGATATCCAGCTCGTAAGGCTTCCAATAGAGGGTGCCTGCGGAGGTGCCGTTGACGATGACCTCTACGACCTCGTTGGTCTCAAGACCGATCTTCACCCTGCCCTTGTCGTTTTCGCCAAGGCTGAAGCTGCCCTTATAAATTGCGTTGCCGCCGAAATATCTCCAGCCCTGTGTGGTGAAGATATCGGGTTTGACGATATCGTCTGCCACGGTGATGGCGTCGCCCTCATCCAGCCTGAAGTTACCGCGGATGACGATCCAGGGCATCTGGTGGGGAGCCTTCCAATCGGGCATTGTGTCAATGAGAACAAGGGTGTTGGTGCCCTTCTTCACATATTTGGTCACGTCGGTGACACAGTCTCTGATGCCCCACTCGAAAACTCTCTTGAAGCCGCTGATAAGGTGACCGTTGAGCCAGATCTCGCCGTCGTCGTCGACTTCAGAGAACATTTCAACGTATTCGGGGATATCCTTCATCTCAAAGCGGGCATAAGCTGCGTAGCTGTCGCCATAGGTGAGTCCGGAGCTTACGGGGAACTCGTGGCAGGCAAACTTTGCCTCTGCTGTCTCTGCCATTGCGGCAATTTCGGGAGAAAGGGTCTTGGTGGGCTTCTCCACGTTGGTGAGATATCTTATCTTCAGCGGGAGCACATTGTTTTCAACGGTTCTGAAGTGCCAATCCTTGTCAAATGCAAGGGCTTTGGTCTCGCCCTTTGTTTCGGCACGCTCGCCCTTGGGAGCATCTATCACAACGCCCTCTGCTGTGAGCATGAGAATGGGCATTTCGTGAGGAGCGACCTGAAGTGTTACGATGCCGTCTTCTGCTGCGCAGTCATAGACAGCCATTCCATCCAAAACAGAGAGCTTCTCATCGCTGTTGATGCGGACTTTGACGGTCCGGTTCTCGTTGGTATCGTTGCAGACGAGGCAGCAATAGAGTCCTTCTGCCTCTCTTCTTGCAAGATAGACGTTGTTGGGAACTTCGATGCCTTCAATTTTTTCTGCCTTGCTGCCTGCACGGACAAATGCGCTGACATCATCGCGGAACTGCTCTTTGGGGAAGTTTATGCGGTTGCCTTCACGGACGATCATAATGTTGCCCTCGGTGTGAACTGCATATCCGCCATCCTCGTTGAGCAGCTTTTTGCCCTCCTCGGAGATGCCGCAGATGGCTGCAAAGTCATATTTTTTATAGGTATCAACTGCTCTCTTGGGGAGAGTTTCCACAAACACAAGGCGTCCGCCCTGTTTTGCAAACTCTTCCACCCAATCCCAGGTTGCCTGGTCGGAATCTGCAATGCAGGGGATGACGACCGTATCGTAGCTGTAGCCTCTTACAATAGCCTTGCCATCCTTGACAACGACCTCTTTGGAGAGGGGTTCAAAGAACATATCGTGATCCACACTTCTCTTCTGCAGGGCAAGGGCGCAGTCTGTCCACACATAGCTGCGCTTGCCTCTTGCATCGTCGTGTGTCCATGCCTCGATCTGCGGAACAAGGATGAGTGCTGTGCCGCGGGGCTTGGTCTGCACCATAAGAGAGGAGCGGATGGCGTTGTAATCGGTCATTTCGCCATAGTGACGGAAGAGGGGGTTGTTGAAGCCGTGGCTGGGCGGATAACCGATGGGGAAGTTCTTGCGTCCCTCGTTGAGGGAATAGGATGCGGTCATATATATGGTGTAGGTGACGCCAAGGGTCATCAGCTTGTTCATGATGCGCTTGCCGTCTTCCAGCGAGAGATCCCAGCCGCTGCCGGAGAAGGTCTCGCACATGGTGCGGTTTTTGCCGGTGAACTTTGCAACGGAGCACAGCATTTTGGTCTCCCATGCCCATTCGTCCTCATTCACATAGAGCTTGGAGAGGATGTTGTCGATGCCGGGGATATCGAAACGGGAGAGAGCTTCATAGAAATCTCCGAACTGCTTGCCCTGCCAATAGAAGGAGCCTTCGCCGCTCATATGTCCTGTGAGCTCAATGCCGTTTGCGTGGCACCAATCCGCAACCTGATCCAGATAGGCGGTGCAGAAAAGTCTTGTGCAGGTTTTGTAGTAGTGGTATCTTACCCTTACGTCCTCGTCGGATTCGGTGTGACGGGTGAGGGCAATGAAGTGATCTCTCACCTTATAGCCGTGCTCTTTTTCAAACTCGTCTTCCAGCACAACAGAATAGGGAACGGTGTTGCTGTTGTCATCGAACATGCTTGCAAAGGAGGTCTCGTCGGTGAAAAGGCGGGTGATAAGTGTGCCGAAGCGGTCACCGACAACACGTTTATAGGTCTCGTGTCCCAGTTCAAGGAATCTCTTGACGGCTTCCTTGTTCATTGTGTCGGTGAAGCCTCTGGTGTTCTTGGTGAAGGATGCCCACTTGCCTGCGGCACCGATTCCCTCGTGATAGAACTTGCAGAACACCCAGATGATGGCTGTGCAGGTGGTGTCGTTGTTCCACAGAACGCGTCCGCCCCTGCCGTCGGCAAAGGTCTCGATGGTGACCTTGTCGGTGATATCCTCACGGAAGCCCTGCTTATCGGTATACTGGGTCTGAACAGCGAGCACCTCGCCCTTGAACCATATCTCCACCGGCTCGCCTGCCTGAGCATCCAGGCGGAACCAGCGCATACTTGTCATGCTCAGCTCGGGGTGACCCTCGATGACCTTGCCTGCGCAAAGTCCGGATGCCCAGTTGTAGTCATCGTAGATGGAATATTTGATACCGATGCGCTCTGCGGTCTCAACCGCCAGCTTGATCATATCCATAAAGAAATCGGAGAGATAGTCGTCTATCTCGGACATCCAGCAGGGATGAATGTAGAACTCCTCCACGCCTGCTGCCTTAAACTGCTCGATCTGATATACGATATCTTCCGGCTGCAGCTTATCTGCCCACGCCCACATAACTGCGGCGCGTTCGCAATCTCCGTCTTTTCTCAGAAAATATTTGATATTCTCCATAATTAAATCTCCTTTTAGAAATCCGGGATAAATTTTAAAGAAAACAACCTTTTCTTCATTTTATCATTTTTTCTTCCTTTGTCAACAACAATTTGGCCGTTTATTTTTCAAAAACAGTAACCACGGGCTCGCCGCACAGACCGATCTTGTAATAGGGAAGGTCGGTGTTGTAGACCAGCTTGCCGCTGCTGTCTCTGCTTATCTTTTGGAAGCCCATTGTTGCAAGATAGTTTGTGGTGAACTTCAGCTCCACGGTGTTTTTGCCCGCTTTGCAGAGCTCGGTGATATCCAGCTCGAAGGGTCTCCACACCAGTTCGCCTGCGGAAACGCCGTTGATGACGACTTCAACGATGTCGGTGGTGTCGATGCTGATGACGACTCTGCCCTTATCCTGCTCTGTGAGGTTGAAGCTGCCGCTGTAGCAGCAGTTGCCGCCGAAATATCTCCAGCCCTGCGCTGTGTAGATATCGGGTTTGACAACGCTGTCGCCAACGGTGATGGCATCGGTGCTGTCCAGCCTGAAGCCGCCTCTCACCACGCACCAGGGCATTCCGTGAGGACCGCCCCAGGAGGGAACTCTGTTTATCATAACGAGGGTGTTGGTGCCCTTTTTAACGTAGGGCGTTATATCTGTGACGCTGTCCTTTGCGCCCCATACAAACACCTTTTTGAACCCGCTCAGCAGGTGACCGTTGAGCCACAGCTCGCCGTCGCCTGAGACCTCGTTGAACAGCTCCAGATATTCGGGGATATCCTTCACCTCAAAGCGGGCAGCTGCGGCATAACCGCTGCCGAAAGTTACTCCGCCGGGGAACGCATAACAGCTGTGGGGAGAATCCGCCGTCTCTGCAAGAGCCTGAAGCTCGGGAGAAAGTGTCTTGCATGGCTCTGCTGCGGTGAGATATCTCATCTGCAGCGGCAGCATATTGTTTTCCACGGTGGTGAAGTGCCATTCCTTGTCAAATGCGGCGGTGTGGGATGCGCCTGCAGGCTTTGCCTTCTTCTCTGCCTTGGGAGCTTCAATTGTAACACCTTCTGCCTTCAGCATGACCATCGGCATCTCGTGGGGAGGTATCTCCAGGGTGAGTTTGCCGTTTTCGGCGGTGTGATCGCTGACGGCAACGCCCTCCAGCACGCAGATATCGTCGCTGCTGTTAATGCGCAGGATAACCTTCTTGGTCTCGTTGGTGTCGTTGAACACGAATGCGCTGCGCAGGCCCTCTCCGTCACGTCTTGCAATGTAGACGCCCTTGGGGATATCGTCGCATTCAATTACATATTCGGGGCTTCCCGCACGGACAAAGCTGCCGATATCATTGCGGAATTCATCCGATTCGAAGGTCTTCTTCTCTGTGAAGCGAACCAGCATCACGTTGCCCTCTGTGTGGACCTTGTAGCCGTCTTTCTTATCGAAGAAGTGTCTGCCCTCTTCGGAAAGTCCGCAGGCTGCGGGGAAATCGTATTTTTTAAGTGTATCTGCGGCGCAGAAGGGGAAACTATCCAAAAACACCAGTCTGCCGCCGTTCTTTGCAAACTGCTCCAGCTTATCCAGCACCGTCTGCTCGGAATAGTTTATCATAGGCACGATCATTGTATCGTAGCTGTAGCCCTTGACCTTGATGGTCTTGCCTTCCACAACTGTATCCTTGCCAAGAGATTCAAAGAAGATATCGTGCTCAATGCTCTTTTTCTGCAATGCCATGGAGCAGCCAAACCAGCAGGCATCCAGCATTCCGTTGGGGAACCATCTGTGCAGCCATTCGTGCGTACGCATCCATGCCTCCACGTTGGGCAGCATTACCAGCGCATTGCCCAAAGGCTTGGTCTTTGTCATAACGGAGGAACGCACGGCACAGTAATCTGTGAGGGCATTGTAGTGATAGAATGCGGGGTTGTTGAAGCCGAAGCTGGGGGGATAACCGATGGGACCCCACTTGCGTCCTTCACTGAAGGAGTAGGCTGCCGACTGGTATACTATATATGTAACGCCCACCATCATCAACTTGTTGGTGACACGTTTTGCATCTTCAAGGCGCATCTCCCAGCCGCTGCCGGAGAAGGTCTCGCACATTGTGCGGTCCTTGCCTGCAAATTTTGCAACGGATGCCAGCACCTTTCCGTCTCCGGGGTAGCCGTCCTCATCAAGATGCCAGTAGGAACCCACCGTGTCCATACCGGGGATATCCATTCTGGAGTTGGATTCATAGCATCTGCCCTGCTGCAGCGCCATGTGGAGCAGAACGCCGTTTGCACGCAGGTGTCCCGTGAACTCGATTCCGTTTTTGTGACACCAATCCGAGACCATCTCGATGTATGCCTCGCGGTAAAGTCTTGCGCAGGTGTTGTAATAATCGTATCTTACCTTTATATCTTCATCGCAGTTGCTGTGGCGGGTGAGGGCGATGAACTTATCTCTTATGGTGTAGCCGTGCTCTTTTTCAAATTCCTCCTCCATAATGTTGGAGTAGGTAACGGTGTGGTCGTTGAGGTCAACGGAATCCGACATGGAGGTCTCGTCGCTGAAAAGACGGGTGATCTTTGTGCCGAATTTGTGTCCCAGCTTTTTGCGGTAGGCCTCGTTGTTGATATCAAGAAACTTCTGTATTGCCTTTTTGTTCATTGTATCGGTGAAGCCGATGGTGCCCTTTGCAAAGGATGCCCAGCCCACGTTGGCGCCGATGTTCTCGTTATAGACCTGACAGAACACCCACACCTTTGCGGGACAGCAGCTGTTGTTTTTCCACATTACACGGCCGCTTCTGCCTCCTGCAACCTCTTCAACGGTGACCTGATCGGTGATATCCACCCGCTCGCCCACTTTGTCGCAATATTCTGCCATAACGTTCAGCAGCTTGCCCTTGGTATACCATATCTCCACGGGGCGGTCCGCATCTGCAGTTGCATCGAACCAGCGGAGGTAGGAGCCGCGCAGCTCGGGGGCATCCTCTATGACCTTGCCGCCTGCAACGGTGGAGGGCCAGCTGTATTCATCTTATATGGAAAACTTGATGCCCAGCTCGTCGGCGGTGTCGCTGACAAGGGCGATCATATCCATAAAGAAATCGGAAAGATAGTCGTCCACATCCAGCGACCAAACCGGCTCGGCATACACCTCTTCAATGCCCATTTTTTTGAACTCGTGCATCTGATATACGAGGTCTTCCGGTTTTATGGTGTCTGCCCATGCCCACAAAACAGCAGGACGCTCGCAGTCTCCGTCTTTTCTGATCACATATTTAATATCAGCCATTTTATTCCCTCCGGCTTTTATCGTTTTCTATTATTGTGATTTTAGGTGCCGAAAGCAGACCCAACCTCTGAACAGGCACCTCATCTTTATAAACCGTCACACCCTGACCAGCCAGCTCCACCGATTCCAGCGTCATTGCGGATTGATAGTTGGTGGTGATCTTCAGCTCAACGGTGTTTTTGCCAAGCCTGCAGCAATCGGTGATGTCCAGCTCATAGGGCTCCCAGCAGA
>JAFSHJ010000246.1 GCA_017440425.1 Oscillospiraceae bacterium
ACGGTCATTTCGTCAAGCGGGGCGTAGGTGCCATTGTAGTAACCAAGATTTTTCATATAATACCTCCTGTGTTGAATAATGTGAGGGCAGTTGCAATGCGCCCGCCGCCAAGCAGCTACAAAACGTAGTTTTGAAGTAGCGGCGATGGGATCGCCGCGTGTCCGCAGATGCGGACCTGCTTGGCGGCATTTGGCGCGTGGAGGAACTAAACAGTCAATAAGCATCAAAGACCAAGCGATTCGCAAATCTTTTTGGCGGTGGAGAGTGAATCGGGGTTATAGAAATACAACTCGCTCCAAGCCTGATAGAGGGGCAGACGCTCTTTAAAGAGCTTTTCCACACCCACAGCCTGCGAGATGGGACGACCGGAGATATCCAGCAGCTCGAGAGGACGCTCTAGGAAGATGCAGCGGCTGTTTTGGCGGATAAGGGGCAGATTTCTCAGCTGAGTTACAACGCCGCCGCCGGTTGCAATAATAAGACCGCTCTCCTTTGAAACAGAAGCAAGAGCCTCGGTCTCAAGTTTGCGGAAGTGCTCCTGACCGTATTTGGAGAAGATATCGGGAATGGACATCCCCGCATTTTTAACGATTATCTCGTCGGTGTCCACCATTTTGCGGCCGGTCATCTCGGAGAGATAGGTGGCGACGGTGGTTTTGCCGCATCCGGGCATACCGATGAGCAGAATGTTGCGGGTCTTGGCATCGATAGCATCGGTTATGCGCTGAAGAAGCTCGTTGGGAAGGTTTGTGCCGACGAAAATCTCACCTGCGGCAACAGCCTGAGCAACCAGCATAGAAAGTCCGTTTTTTGCCGGGATCCCCAACTCATCAGCCTGCAGGAGAAGTGCGGTGCGGGCGGGGTTGTAGACTATATCAAGCACCAGACGACAGTTGGGAAATTGTGTGAGGTCAACGGGGGATTCGTCGGTGTGAGGATACATGCCAACGGGGGTGGTGTTGACAATGAGCTCCGCATCTGCGTGGAGATGAAGGTTGTTATAGTTGTTCTCGCCGGATCGGGAGATGATGACATAGGGAATGCCGGCATCCTTCAGGACGGTGCGGACGGTTTTTGAGGCACCACCGCTGCCGAGCACCAAAGCCTTTTTGCCAAAGAGTGAAGCCTTGTATTCACCCAGCATATAGTCAAAGCCGAAATAATCGGTGTTGTCACCGAGGAAAGTGCCGTTGGGCATACGTTTTATAGTGTTCACGCTGCCAATAAATTTGGCACGGGGAGAGAGCTCTGCGCAAAGCGGAATGATATCGGTTTTGTATGGGATGGTCACGTTGAAGCCGTCGAGATGGGTGTTTTCGGCGAAAGAACGCAGTTCCTCCGGCTCCATAGGATAAAGGTCATATTCGTATTTGTGCTCATCGTCCAGATAAGCAGAGATCATTCTGTGGATATCGGGGGAAAAGCTGTGCCCCAGCTTGCGCCCGATAAGTCCGAACTGAAGCATAGAAACACCTCCGATCATACCAGCTCGGTGTAGCTGCCAAGATATTTCATTTTGGCAACGGCAGATTCAATATCATCAAAAACATGGAGGAACTCGTCGGAATAGATGGAAGTTTCAATGTCGAAATAGAACATGAACTCGAAATCGCTGTTGGGGAGGGGACGGCTCTCCAGCTTGAGAAGGTTGATGTTGAGTGCATTGAAGCGGGAGAGAATGCGATAAAGAGCACCGCGGCGGTTGGGCAGCACCAGCATCAGGCTGGAACGGTCTGCACCGGGGAGGATGTTGAGCTCCTTTGTGATGCAGATGAAGCGTGTGAAGTTGCCTGCATTGTTCTGCACGGATTCGCTGATGCATTCAAGACCGTAAAGCTCGGCACATCTGAGGGAGGAGAGAGCGGCAACGTCTCTGCGTCCGGATTCCTGAACGAATTTTGCGGCCATGGCTGTGTTTTCACAGGGGACAATCTTAACATTTTTGAAGGTCTTGAGGAACTCGGAACACTGGGAAATGGCCTGCTCGTGGGAATAGATCTCACGGATATCTTCAATTCTTACACCCTCGTTGGCAAGCAGGCAGTGATCCACTTTAACACGGCAGCTGCGGAAGATGTAGAAATCGTGCTTGGACATAAGATCGTAAACACGGTTAACGGAGCCTGCGGAGCTGTTTTCAATGGGAAGAATGCCGAATTTGCAGAGTCCCTGCTCAACAGCGGAGAAAACCGCATCAAAAGAGTTGAAATACAAAATGTTTGCGCCGGGGAAAATTCTCTGGCAGGCAAGCTGGGAATATGCGCCTTCAACACCCTGGCAGGCAACCATGGGATGAGAGGGAAGCTGCTTATCGGTGGTCTCAATGGCTTTGGTTATCTTCTCGTAGATGGGAGAAGTGCCTTTGAGAATACGGAACTGAAGGGATCGGCTGACATCGAAGATGAGAGGATAAATGGTGTCGGTAACGTTTTCGTAGTCTTCGCCTGCAAGAGCAGCAAGAGTGTTGAGCTTTTCTCTCTCTCGCTGGGCATCAAACACGGGAAGATTGTTTTCCTCCTTATAGCGGCCGATGTTTTCGGAAACTTTCATTCTTTTAACAAGAAGCTCCACAAGCTGCTGGTCAATTTCATCGATCTCTTTGCGATAGCTGGTCATATCCATTTTATATTTCTCCTTTTATACAACTCAATGTCAGATTTTGGAACGAAGTGCATCGTAAATTGCAATTGCGGCGGCAGCCTCAATGCAGGGCACCGCCCTGGGGGCGATGCAGGGATCGTGGCGACCCTTTATCTCCAAAGTTTTTTCTGCCATCTGCGAGAGACTGACAGTCTGCTGTGCCTTTGCAATGGAGGGAGTGGGTTTGATGGCAACACGGAAGATAAGAGGCATTCCGTTGGTGATGCCGCCAAGAATTCCGCCGTTGTTGTTGGTTGCGGTGCGGACAGCGCCGTCTTCTATGTGATAGGCATCGTTGCAGCTGCTGCCCAGCATATCTGCGCACTCAAAGCCGCTGCCAAACTCAATGCCTTTTACTGCGGGAATGCCGAAAATAATGGAGGAGATGATGTTCTCCATAC
>JAFSHJ010000247.1 GCA_017440425.1 Oscillospiraceae bacterium
CGGAGAGCTTATCACAAAAGATACCGACGAAAAGTTGAATTTTGATTTCGATTTCTCTCATGTGGAAAAGGTTGGCAATCTGGCCCTTTCCATGGGCTTCAACTGCATCATGGGCGGATTTGTGGCACGCTTCAGATCATGGGACGATCCCGACAACTTCCTGCTGTTCAACAAAAACGTTACAGCAACGTCCTTTGCCGGATATATGTACCTCAAGCGCTACTTTACCCGTGCATGGGAGTGCGTCTGCAAAAACGGCTGGCAGGATAAATATATGCAGTGCCTGGTGGATGAGCCGCAGTTCCCGAGCAGTATGGCTTACAGAGCACTTTCCGGAATCTGCAGAAAATGTATGCCCGGCGTAAAGATACACGATCCCGTCGAGACATTCAAACTCGAAGGCGCCGTGGACGTCTGGTGCGTAAAACAGGAAACCTACGAGAGATATCTGAGGATATTCCGTGAGCTTCAGGAGGTCGGCGAAGAGATTTGGCTTTATACCTGCGGAATCCCTGCAGGACATATGATGAACCGAGTGACGGATATGCCGCTGACAGTCAGCCGTATGCCGTTTTGGATGTGCTGCAAGTACGATGCCAAGGGATTCCTGCATTGGGGATACCACGCCCACAACGAGGCAAGAAACGAAACCTGCTACAACACAGGCGGAGGCTATTATCCTCCCGGAAACTCTTTCGTGGTGTATATCGATGAAAAGGGTGTCACCTACGGAGTGAGAGCACACGTCCAGCGAAGCGGAGCTTACGATGCAGAGCTGTTCAAACAGCTGTGTCAGCGCGAGGGCGGCAAAGAGCAGATGATCTCCCTCATAAACCGTGTCTGCAGAAGCTTTGTGGATTACGATACCTCCGCAAAACTGCTTGACGATGTTCGCCATGAGCTGCTGACAATTTTGGGCTGATATATGTGATAACAACGGGTGCATTTTGATTTTTCAAAGTGCACCCGTATTTTATATAAAGATATCACGAGCGCAGACGACAGAATATTACCAAAAAAATCTCCCGCGATCATTAAGTCGTGGGGGATTTTTCTCACCATAAAAAGAACAAATGTTTGACAAATCTCCTTAAACGTGTTATACTATTAAAAGAACAAATGTTTGCAAGTGCGATCGGGCAAAAGAAAGAGTGGACAAAATGGATCTGATGGAAAAATTGACAATATTGGGAGATGCGGCAAAATACGACGTATCCTGTGCCTCCAGCGGCTTGGACAGAAGCAGCGGAAACGCAAAGGGTAAGGGGATAGGCAACTCAATGGCCTGCGGAATATGCCACACATGGACAGAGGACGGCAGGTGCGTCTCGCTGCTGAAGGTGCTGATGAGCAATGCCTGCTGTTACGATTGTGCCTATTGCACCAATCGCAAAAGCAACGACGTGCCAAGGGCAAGCTTTACCCCGTCGGAGCTGGCAGAGCTGGCAATGGAGTTTTACCGCCGTAACTATATCGAGGGTCTGTTCATCAGCTCAGCGGTGGTGGGCTCACCGGATAAAACTATGGAGCTTTTCATAAAAACCTTGGAGATATTGCGGTTCAAATATTATTTCAGGGGCTATATCCACACCAAAATAATCCCGGGCGCAAGTCAGGAGCTGGTGGAGCGGATAGGCTACCTTGTAGACCGTGTCAGCGTCAATGCGGAGTTTGCCACAAAGCGCTCGCTGCAGCTTTTGGCGGGAGACAAGGAGCAGAAGGGCATTCTGCGTCCAATGGAGCAGGTGAGCCTTGTTAAGCGTGAAAATGACGAGGATAGAAGAAAATTCAGCCGTGCAGCCGCCTTTGCCCCCGCAGGACAGAGCACCCAAATGATAGTGGGCGCCACTCCCGAAAGAGATATAACTCTGCTCAAGCTGGCAGATGCATTTTATTCCCGCTATAGCCTGAAACGGGTCTATTATTCCGCATATATACCGCTGGTCACAAATCCGCTGCTGCCCGCTGTCAGCAGTCTGCCTCCAATGAAGCGGGAACACAGACTATATCAGGCGGATTGGTTAATGCGGTTTTACGGTTTTTCAGTAGACGAGATAGTGGATGACGGCAACCCCGACCTCGATCTGATGGTAGATCCCAAAATAAGCTATGCTTTGCGCCACCCGGAACTGTTCCCGGTGGAGATAAACACAGCCGACCTTGAGCTGCTGCTTCGTGTGCCGGGAATAGGTGTCACCTCCGCAAGGAGGATAATCGAGGCAAGACGTTTTGGTCGCCTGGATGAGGAGGGGGTCAAAAAGACGGGGGTGGTGCTTAAAAGAGCACGTTTTTTCATCACCGTCAACGGAAAATTCCGCGGCAGCTGTCTGCCGGATGATCCTGTACTCTACGATGTGCTCAGTGATGGCTCTGCGGATTATCAGCTTTCGCTGTTCGATGGAGTCGATCCGCAGCGGGAGGGCGTAGGTTCTTCCCAAAGCAGCATTCCGCCCGCAATGATAGCGGCCTACCGTGGCGGAAAAACAGAGGAACAGCACCCAATGCTTGCATAGCACCCCAATGGCGGCGCCGCCACAGCTGACGGAGTCAGCTGTACTGCCGTTGCACGGCAGATAATTCCTAGGAAATTATTATTAAAGAAAAAAGGGATTAATTTAGAAATATAACTACTTAAAAAGTAGTTTTTTTCATTTTTGTAAA
>JAFSHJ010000022.1 GCA_017440425.1 Oscillospiraceae bacterium
AATTTGCGATGCCCGTTAGCATCCAATTTAACTGCTTTTTTCATTGTCATTCCTCTTCCTTACTTAATATTTTGTTGGAAAGCACCATGATAATATTAATATTATACACTTTTTGTCAAAGGAATTGTAGTATAAAACTCATCTGTTTTTGTGTTATTTTTATCTTATCCGCTAAACCCTTGTTGCAATCATCAAAACAATATGTTATAATAATTAAAATTAAGCAAATTTTAACTAAAAAGCAGGTAAATGATGAATCTCGAGTTCGAACTGAACTTTTTATGCGATATTCTCAAAAAATGTCATATCCGCACCGGCATAATTTCGCCCCTTGACAAGGTGGATTCGATAATCGATCCCCGTCTCGGCAGCATTGTCAGCTTCGACACGGAGATGACCGTTCAAAAAACAGTCGGCAACCTTGAGAGCAACACAAAATACAAGCTGCTGGATGATTTCAAGCTTCAGTATATCTTTTTGAAACTGCCTGTGCTGAGCGAAAAAAACATTCTCACCCTCGGTCCCTATCTCTCCTTCCCCCTTTCCTCAAAGGATATATTGGAGGTAGGTGAACGGATAGGAATTGCTCCTGCTGCACAAAAAATGCTTAAAGAATACTATTCCTCCGTTCCTATCATTCCCGAAAACGACAGCTTTTTCTCACTTGTGGATACCTTTTGCGAACGGATTTGGCAAAGCCCTTCCTTTGCCATTGTTGAGCTCAACAAAAACTACGGCATTCCTCCCCTTTCCATCGACACAGCATCAAAGGGCGAGACCTTTGACGAGCTTGCCGCAAACATAACCATGATGGAAGCGAGATATTCCTTTGAAAATGAGCTCATGAGGGCTGTGGCGCTGGGTCAGCAGCACAAGGTATCTCTGCTTGCGGCTGCCGCCAATGACCAGATGTTTGAAAAGCGCGTGGCAGACCCTGTGAGAAACGCAAAAAACTACTGCATCATCATGAACACGCTTCTTCGCAAAGCGGCGGAGCAGGGCGGTGTGCATCCCGTGTATATCGACCGCCTCTCCTCCAAATATGCAATGAAGATAGAGCTGCTTTCGGACACCAAATCCCTTCCCTCTTTTATGAAGGAGATCTTCTCTTCATACTGCCGCCTTGTATACAAGCACTCCATGAAGAACTATTCCCCCATTGTTAAAAAGACCATACTCATTATAGATTCCGATATTTCTGCAGAGCTCTCCCTCAACACACTTGCAAAAAAGCAGGGAATAAGCGCCGGATATCTGGCAACCATCTTTAAAAAGGAAACAGGCAAAACGGTCTCCGAATATGTAAAGGACAAGAGGATAGACCACGCAGTCTATCTGCTCAACACCACCCAGCTGCAGATCCAGACGGTGGCGCTGCATTGCGGCATTATGGATGTGCAGTATTTTTCCAAGGTGTTTAAAAGCAAAACCGGAAAAACACCGAGAGAATACCGTGAAGCTGCCCGTCAAAACCTGACCGTATAAAAACTGCGGCTGCTGCCGCATCAAAATATAACGCAATATCCCCAACCACAAATTATATTAAGGAGCAACGCTATGTCAATGAAAATGACGTTCCGCTGGTACGGAGAAGGGAATGACCGTATCAAACTGTCGGACATAAAACAGATTCCCGGTGTTGACGGTATCGTATGGGCTCTCCACCACAAAATGCCCGGTGAGGTTTGGGAGACCGACGAGATAGCAGAGGTCAAACGCCAGCTTGATGAATACGGCTTCAACATGGATGTTGTTGAATCTGTAAACGTCCACGACGATATCAAAATAGGTCTGCCCACAAGAGACGGATATATTGAAAACTATAAGACCACCATCAAAAATCTCTCTCAGTTCGGCGTAAAGGTCATCTGCTATAACTTTATGCCCATCTTCGACTGGACAAGAAGCAACCTCTTCCATCCCGTAGGCGACGGCTCCACCGCTCTTTTCTATGAAAAGAATATGATCCAGGACGACTACAACGCAATGGCAAACTATATTCTCGATTTTACCGAGAAATACAATATGTCCTTCCCCGGCTGGGA
>JAFSHJ010000248.1 GCA_017440425.1 Oscillospiraceae bacterium
GCGTAGCCTCCCTCTCCATGGACGACCGTCTCTGCATCTGCAACATGGCAATTGAAGCAGGTGCCAAAAACGGCATCTTCCTCGTTGACGAGAAAACTGTTGAATATATGAACGGACGCTGTGAGCGCACCCCCGTTATCTATAATGCCGACGAGGATGCTGAATATGAAAAGGTGATCGAGATCGATCTCTCTGCCATTGTTCCCACAGTGAGCTGTCCTCATCTCCCCGAAAACACCAAACCTGCAACGACCCTTGGCAACATCAAGATAGATCAGGTGGTTATCGGCAGCTGCACCAACGGACGTATGGAAGATATGGAAACTGCCTATAAAATTCTCAACGGCAAAAAAGTGGCAGACGGTGTGCGCTGCATCATCATTCCCGCCACAATGCAGATAATGCGTGACTGCATCACCCGCGGCTATGCTGCAGCTTTCATTGATGCGGGTGCAGTTTTCTCCACCCCCACCTGCGGTCCCTGCCTTGGCGGATATATGGGAATTCTTGCTGCAGGCGAAAAATGCATCTCCACCACCAACCGCAACTTTGTTGGCAGAATGGGACACGTTGACAGCGAAGTCTATCTCGCATCTCCCGCAACTGCAGCAGCAAGTGCCATCACCGGATTTATAACTGAATGCAAGGAGGACTTAAGATGAACACTCAGGGAAAAGTCTTCAAATACAGAGATAACGTAGACACCGACGTTATCATCCCCGCACGCTATCTCAACACCCCAAATGCCGCAGAGCTGGCTCTGCACTGCATGGAGGATATCGACCCCACCTTTGTTAAAAATGTCTCCAAAGGCGATATCATTGTAGGCGGCTGGAATTTTGGCTGCGGTTCCTCACGTGAGCACGCACCTCTTGTCATCAAAACCTGCGGCGTTGGCTGTGTTATTGCAAAAAGCTTTGCACGCATCTTCTACCGCAATGCCATAAACATAGGTATGCCCATTTTGGAGTGTCCCGAAGCTGCGGATGAAATTGCTGCAGACGATGAAGTCTCCGTGGATTTCGATACCGGTATCATCACAGATATCACCACCGGCAAAACCTATACCGCTCAGCCCTTCCCCGAATTTATCCAGAACATCATCCGCTGCGGCGGACTGCTTGCTTCACTTAAAGAGAGCGGAGGCGCAGACAATGAATAAAAACATTGCTGTTATCCGCGGTGACGGCATCGGCCCCGAGATCGTTGAGCAGGCCCTCTGCGTGCTTGACCGCGTTGCCGAGCTTTACGGCCACACCTTCACCTATACCGACGTTGATATGGGCGGCTGCGCCATTGACAAATGGGGCGACCCTCTTCCCGAAGAGATGCTGCAGAAATGCCTTGCTTCGGACAGTGTACTGCTGGGTGCTGTGGGCGGCAACAAGTGGAACTCCGTCCCCGGACATCTCCGTCCCGAAAAAGGTCTGCTGCGCCTGCGCGCAGGAATGGGTGTTTACAGCAATAACCGTCCCGCAAAAATTTGGCCGCAGCTGGCATCTGCCTCACCGCTGAAAAGCGATATCGTTGAAAAAGGCATCGATTTTATAATCGTACGCGAACTCATCGGCGGCATCTACTTTGGTGAGCACAAAACCGAGACCAAAGATGCACAGCAGGTTGCCACCGATATCCTCACTTACAGCGAAAAAGAGATAGAGCGCATTGGCAGGATCGGCTTTGAGACTGCCCAAAAGCGCAGCGGTCGTCTCTGCTCTGTGGAAAAGAGCAACGTGCTGGATTCCAGCCGCCTTTGGAAGGCTGTTATGCACCGCCTTGCAGAAGAATATCCCGACGTTGAGCTCACCGATATGCTGGTGGACAACTGCGCAATGCAGATCGTTAAAAATCCTGCCCAGTTTGACGTTATCGTAACCGAAAACATGTTTGGCGATATTCTCTCCGATGAGGCCTCTATAATAACCGGCTCCATCGGAATGATCCCCTCCTCCAGCCTTGGCAGCAGCTCCTGCGGTCTCTATGAGCCCATTCACGGCTCTGCACCCGACATTGCAGGCACAGATGCCGCCAACCCCATCGGAACCATTCTCTCTGCCGCAATGATGCTCCGCTTCAGCTTTGATATGTCCGCCGAAGCAGAATGCATTGAAAACGCTGTATCTGCTCTGCTGGACAAAGGTTACCGCACAGCCGATATTATGCCCTCAGATCCCGCTGAAGCAGAAAAATGCAAAAAAATCGGCTGCAAAGAATGCGGCTCGCTTATCACTTCCCTTTTAAAAAAGGCTTAAAACCCATCCAAATATTTCTTCAAAAACCTACATCTCCCGACATATTTTTCGTTTTTCCGTCGGGAGATGTGTGTTTTCCTCTTTAAAAACGGCAAACATTTTTTTGAAAAAAATATTGACAAACAAAGCTTTTAGAGTTATAATATAAAGGCTGTCTGAGCAAGGGCCTTTAGCTCAGTTGGTCAGAGCTACCGGCTCATAACCGGTTGGTCCGGGGTTCGAGTCCCTGAAGGCCCACCAAAAGCACTTGCAAAAGCAAGTGCTTTTTTTACGGATTTAAATCCTTACTGTGGTTTGTAAATGCATTTTGTGTGCATTTCTTTCACAAACAGTGCATTTTAACCGCTTTTTAATTGGAGGTAATTGTATGAACTTCGACGTTATCATTATCGGAGCAGGCCCCGGCGGAATATTTTCTGCCTATGAACTGACAGAGAAAAATCCCGATTTAAAAATTGCAATTTTTGAAGCCGGACATGCTCTGGAAAAACGCCGCTGCCCCATTGACGGTGACAAGGTAAAATCCTGCATCAGCTGCAACTGTTGCTCCATTATGAGCGGTTTTGGCGGCGCAGGAGCTTTCTCCGACGGAAAATACAACATAACCAACGATTTCGGCGGCACCCTTTATGAATATATCGGCAAGGAAAGGGCATTGGAGCTGATGCGCTATGTGGACACCATAAATATGCTCCACGGCGGCGAGGGAACCAAACTTTACTCC
>JAFSHJ010000249.1 GCA_017440425.1 Oscillospiraceae bacterium
CATATCCATTCTCCTTTCGGTGGGAAAAAGCTTGTGAAAACGATTACATTAACAGATTATACGGTTATTCTACAATAAAAAAATTTGAAAGTCAATAGGGAATACAGAATATTGTTTTGAAAAAATGTGTGCAAATTTTCAATAGTGTGCTATAATAAAAACAAGAGGTTATATTTGAAAACAAGAGGAGTGTGTATCATGTCTGTCAGTTCAAATTTGTATATTCATGAGTTGGACCGTTCCGCATTGGCGGCGCTTAAAGCAATTCCCGGTTTTACTGCGGTTCTAAAGGGATTTATGAAAATATGGAGCGAAAAGCAGTTCCGTATCCAGAACATGGCAACAAAGCTGAGAATAAATGAAAAACAGCTTTCAAAATACTATGATATGTTGCCGCCCATCTGCGAAAAGCTGGGCATAGAGGTGCCGGAGCTGTATCTTGAACTCAGTGGGTCACCCAACTCCTACACCAGCGGCGACACAAAGCCGTTCATAGTGGTCACGTCGGGACTTTTGGAGAAGGTTCCGGAGCACCTTATCCCCACGGTTCTGGCGCACGAGTGCGGACACATTGCCTGCCACCACGTCCTGTACCACACAATGGGAAATATGATAATCAACGGTGCGGCAGGAATGTTTGAGCTTGGTGATCTGATAACCTATCCTATTCAGATTGCGTTTTACAAATGGATGAGATGCAGCGAATATTCTGCCGACAGAGCTGCCGCGATCTGTGACGGAACGGTGGAAAACATGAAAGAACTGTGCGCATGTTTTGCGGGATACAACCGTAAAATCGGCAGCATTAATATGGAAGCCTTTATGGAGCAGGCGGTGGAATATAAAGAGATGACAGAGGGTTCCAACTGGAACAAAGTTCTGGAATTTGCAATGGTAAGTGAGGATACACATCCGCTCAATGCCGTGCGTGCCTATGAGATAAACAGTTGGGGAATGAGCGAACAGTTTATTAACACAACCAACTATATTGCCTGCACCGACGGCAACTACAGTTTTGTTCCGCTGGCAGACAGCGACAAGTTCTTTGTGGGCAAGGAATACAAAGCCATTGAAGAAGAATTGCATCAAATCGGTTTCAGAAACGTTAAGCTGGCACGAGAGGTGGAGGGCAAAGACAAATATAAAAAGGATGCTGTCATCAGGATAAGCATAGACGGTGTGATCGGTTTTGAACGTGCAAGCTGGCACAATGCGGATTCTGAAGTGGTCATCACCTATTTCGATCCCCTCACAAAAGAGGAGATCGCAGCACAGCACCCCGATGAGATATGCGTGCCACACGGCGCAAAATGGTATGTCGGCGGAGAATATCAAAAGGTGTACGATATCTTTAAAGAGCTTGGTTTCACCGATATCACCGTGGAAAAACTGCCCGATCTCAAACGCATCAAGCTGTTGGAGGATCTGCGCGATGCAGGCAGAAGCCTTATAAACAACAAGCCGGATGCGACAAAGGGTGCAAGCACAAAGGAAAACACCGTTGCCACCCTCTCCATAGGCGGCAACAGCCAGTTTGAGATGGAGAGCTGGTTCAAGCCGGATGCTCCCGTGCGCATCACCTACCACGTATATTCAGATAATATATAATTCAGCGGCCGCCGGAGATCTTGCTTCGGCGGTTTGTTTTATTATACGGTATTTTTGTTTAGATTTTAGACAAAAGAATTGACTGGATGTGCTAATGAGAATATAATTAGGGCAAGATGAAAATTTTGTGCGGAGGTGCGCAATGAATATACCCGAATACAAAACCGTGGCGGGACTGCGTTCTCGCAACGGCTCGATCAGCAAAAACGATATAAGATTTTGCGTGAAAAACACAACTGCGGATGAGTGCAGAGAATATGCTCTTCAGTTGGAAAAGCTGGGTTTTGCAAAACACACTGAAAAAGAAATTTCAACGGGAAAAGACAGCGGTATCGTGAATTTATGCTATATATACTATAATGATGAGATGTGTATCTTTATTTTCTGGAATGACCCGCTGCAGACGCTGTTTGTAACAGCAGAGCCAAAACAGCCTCTTCCTGAAAAATGTGAGGAAAAAAGTAAACTTGAGGGAGAAGCCTTCATCTCGCAGCAGCACATCGGCGGAGGAATGAGTTACGTTGTAAAGCTTTGCGACGGAAGTTTTGTCTGTGTGGACGGCGGCGCATATAAAGATGAGGATATGGAGCAGCTGCTGAAGTTTTTGAAGGAGCACAGCGACGGAGCAAAGCCCAGAATTGCAACGTGGTTTTTCACCCATTCTCATTACGACCACATCCGGCTTGCAACACATTTCATCAAAAACTATGCCGATGAGGTGGAGCTTGAAGCTGTTGCATATCAGTTTTGCGACTGCGACAAGGTTTGCGCAGAAATTGAAGATATGGCAAAGATGAAAGAGGATATAGAAGCGTTTGAAAATGCCATTGAGACATCCTATCCAAATGCAACAGTATACACCCTGCACACGGGAGAGAGCTATTATTTTGCAGGTGTTGAGGTGGAGATTCTGCGCAGCTTTGACGATACCTATCTTTATAACCATTTCTCTTTCAACGATATGAGTGCTGCGCTGCGGTTTAACTTTGCAAACGGCAAAACCGCAATGCTGTTGGGAGATAATATGCGGTACGGATGTTTGGAGCTGGCACAGACCTACGGGGAATATCTCAAAAGCGACATTATGCAGGTGGCACACCACGGACTCATCGGCGGAGAAAAAAGTCTATATCAGCTGATAGACCCTGATATCTGCTTCTGGCCGGTCAACGAGGCGGTCTTTTCCGGGCATTACGGCGGCATATATCAGTACTGTCTGGGTGAGGGAGGCTGCGATTTCAATGCATATATAAGAGACGACAGCATCCGCAAGCGCACACACTATCACTCCGGAAAAACGATGATCGTCAGAATATAAAGGAGCATCTGATATGAACAAGTTTGAGGGTCATATCCACACCTTTCTTTTCAAAGTTCCCGTGAGAGAATCTGTGGAGATTTTCAAACGTCAGTTTGAACGTTTTAACGTGACCAAAATGGCGTTTCTCGCTCTGCCCTGCGAGGCGGAGCCGGGAAAGCTGGAGTTTGACAAAACCGACCGCATGGATAACCTCCGTGCAATGTTTTATAAATCTGCATTCTCTCCCAACGGCTATGCCTATGCAGGCTTGGAATATGACAAGGTGGATCTTGCGGATAAACAGGCAGTGGCAGAAGAACTGCTCCGTCAGGCAGAGCTCTATAAAAGCGTTGGATACGACGGCTTGAAGATGTATGAGGCGCACCCCAATATGCGCAAGCTGCTCTATGCCATTGATGACGAGGTGTATGACGGCGTTTTCGGTTTCTGTGAAAAAGAGGGTTTCCCCATCACAATGCACATTGCCAATCCGCCGGATTTTTGGGATGCGGACAAGGTATCCGACTATTGGAAGGCACGCGGCTGCTATTTTGACGAGAGTTTCGTCTCTTTCGATGGGCTTTATGATGAGCTTATGCGCCGTCTTGATAAAAACCCAAAGCTCAAGCTGAAGCTTGCCCATTGGGGATTTCTCACCTTTAATAAAGCAAATGCGGAAAAATATATGTCTTACCCCAACACATCGGTGGATGTCTGCCCCGGCGGAGACAACTTTTTTGAAATTTTGGCAGACAAAGAATATTGGCTGCCATTCATCGAAAAATATGCGGACAGAATAACCTACGGCACAGATTGCTACAACTTCGAATATGACAACGAGGAAAACTGGCTGAAGGTGACAGGATACAGACCGCTTTTGGTGCACAACTTTTTGCTTGGATCCACCGATGAAAAATATATCTATATTGACAGAGAATATACCGCTGCGGGAGTCAGCGAAGAAACTGCAGAGAAGATATTCTTCAGCAATATGCAGAATATGCTGGGCGAGCCGAAAAAGCTTGATTATGACTA
>JAFSHJ010000001.1 GCA_017440425.1 Oscillospiraceae bacterium
GCCAATCTGCCTGAGCATCGTCACCGGTGAGACCGATGCACTTGAGGGGCACGGTCTTATCCAGCAGAGCGATATCTGCAATTGTGTTTGCTGCACATCCGCCGCAGCCCGGCTGAATATCACGGATATTGGTGAGCATTCCCACCTCGGGGAAAGTGTCGATCATTTTTACGGTATCAACTATAAGGTTACCTGCAATTGCAATTCCTTTGTTCATCTTATCTTCCTCCGTATTATTCGTTATAATAGGCAATGACCTTTGCAATATCCTCTGCGCCAAGCTCGGAATATTCGGCAAGGAATGCCTCTATGCCCTTTTCTTTCAGCTGCTTCTGAAGCTCGGGAGCCGTTACGTCGCTTTCAAGATCGAACTTCATTGCTGCTGCAACCGCACGGAGGATTCCGTCGCAGTTTTCGTTTTCGCTGTGGCAGCGGTTGATGGCACCGATAAGACGATCTTTGGGCATAAGCTTACGCATGGGATCCTGACCGACGCGGTTAACTGTATCGCCCAGACCCTTGTTGGTGAAGCGGTGAAGCAGTTCTTTTACGTGCTCTTCAAGAGTTTTATATTCCACGTTGTAGCGCTTGCTGATGGCTTTTGCGGAAGCAAGCATTGCGGAGCTTACCTTTTCGTAGATCTCTGCATCGGCGATGGCTTCGTAGATGTAAGTGTATCCTTTGAGATATCCGAAATATGCGCATACTGCGTGACCCATATTGTGGATATACAGCTTGCGCTCCTCGAAAAATGCGAAGGGAGAGAACGGGATCATATATTTTACGTAAGGGATCTCGCCCTTGAAGCAATCCTTGTTTGCGGGAAGCTCGCAATAGGGCTCAACGGCGATGCGGGTGATATCTCCTGCCTGCATTTCGGCAGACATTGTGGGAACCATTCTGCCGATAACCACTTCAACGAGACCTGTGCCCTCGAGCAGATGCTTTTCATCCTCTGCAAAGCAGGGGTCCAGCAGCCCGTGGAGATATTCTGCGGCATCCATGAGGTTTTCGCAGATGAGAATGTTCAGCGGACCGCGACCTGCTGCAGCACGGCGGCGGATACCTTCTGCAATGTTGGGAGCGATGAAACGAAGCACCTTTGCACCGACGGATGTTGCCATAACTTCGCAGTTGGCAATTTCGTCAGCAACGTTATCCAGCACCTTGCCGTCAACTGCTCTTACGTTATCGATGACTACTTCGCGGATTCCGTTTTCGTCAACGATAAGCTGGGTATATGCCTTGCGCTCGTTGAGAGCATCTACTACCGGCATATTTACATCGATAAATGCGACCTCATATCCTGAATCGTGCAAAACCTGACCGATAAATCCTCTTCCAATGTTTCCTGCACCGTACATTACGGCTGTTTTCATTATAATCAATCCTTTTTATTAAAATAAATATACGTCTCTCTATATTTTATCCTATTTCGAACTATTTTTCAAGCTTTTGGGCAGCTTTTGTTGCAAGAGACAGTGCATTGGATGCAGCTATCCATCTTATGAGGTCACGGTCGGTGGAATATCCTCTTGCCAGGCGGAGTTCAAAGGTCTCACAGCCTGCTTTTGTGCTGACTCCAACATAGACGAGACCCACAGGTTTTTCCTCCGTGCCGCCGCCCGGGCCTGCGATGCCCGTGGTGGAAACCGCAATATCTGCGCCGGAAACTCTTCTTGCCCCCTCAGCCATCTCTTTTGCGGTTTGGTGAGACACAGCGCCGAAGTTTTTGAGGGTCTCTTCGCTGACACCGAGAAGCTTTGTCTTTATCTCGTTTGCATAGCAGACGGCACCCATTCCAAATACTTCGGAGGCTCCCGGAATATCCGTTATACGTTTGGCAATAAGTCCGCCGGTGCAGCTCTCCGCCGTTGCAACGGTGAGCTGCTTTTCACGAAGCAGCTTGACGAGCGCATTCTGAAGGCTGCCTACATCTATGCCGTAGATATATTCGCCAAGTTTCTCCTCCACAATGCCGTAGACGGGAGTTATCAGCTTTTCGGCGGCTTCGCTGTTTTCCGCAGATGCGGTTATTCTCAGCAAAACCTCGCCATCCTTTGCGTAGGGAGCTATTGTGGGGTTGGTCATGCTCTCCATCACGTCTCTCAGCTTTGTCTCGGCGGCGGATTCACCAATGCCGAAGAGATGCACCTCGTGGGAGACGAAAACACGCTGTGAAAAGGATGTGAGATAGGGCACTACGCTCTCTTTGAACATGGGAACCATCTCTCTGGGTGGACCGGGCATGAGGATGGCTATCTTCTCTCCCCATTCGGGATGCTCTTTCAGCTCTCCCTTTATTGCAAGTCCCGGTGCTGTACCGTTGTGGTTATCAAACACGGCGGCGCCTTCCGGCATCATTGCCTGCTTGCGGTTATTCTCTGTCATCTCTCTGCCGATGCGTTTGAAAAAACCTTCTATCCATTCGATGGAGGGCTGATGCAGATACATTTTTCTGCCGAAAAAGTCTGCAGCTGTCTCTTTTGTCAGATCATCGTAGGTGGGACCGAGACCGCCTGTCATAATTACTGCATCAGCTCTTGCAAAGGCTATCTCAAGGCTCTCCTTAAGTCTTTTGGGGTTATCCCCCACCACAGACTGATGATAGCATTCAAGACCAAGCGCCGCTATCTCCTTTGCAATGAACCTTGCATTTGTGTTTACGATATCGCCCAGCAATATCTCTGTACCTACGCAAAGTATTTCTATTTTCAAATCAAGCACCTCTTATCTTTTTACGTTTTGGGATATCAGGTTGTAATCGTTGGTGAGTATTACGTCTATTCCCATTTTCAAAAAGCGTTCGGTCTCTTCCGGATCATCCGACCAGAAGACGTTGCATCTCACACCGTTGGCATGGGCTTTGTCTATCATTTCTTTGTTGAAAAACGGCTTATAGAGCTGAACTTTCTCACAGCCGTATTCAATGGCGCGGTCTACTATTGCCCAGGGTCTTGCTTCAAGATGACCCACGCAGACCGGTATCTGCGGTGCATATTTTTTGAACTGCGCTATCTGCATATCCGTTTCCAGCATGAAATAGACGTAACTTTCACAGCCGTATTTTTTGACGAGGGCAACTATTTTGTGCATCATCTCTTCGGGATATTCTTCGGTGTAGGAGAGCGGTTTGATGTGAACGTTCATTATCACCTGACCCGCAAACTTTTTAAGGATATCCTCAAATTTTACTATGCGAAGTCCTTTGAACTTTTCACCGAACTTTACGCCGAAATCAAGCTGCTCCAGCTCTGCCAGGGTATGGTCTGTAAGCAGACCGCATCCGTCGCTGACCCGCTCCAACGTTCTGTCGTGACAGGAGATGATCTCCCCGTCTGCTGTGGGCCAAATATCGAACTCTATCTCCTCTGCACCCATTGCAACTGCGGCGCCGAAGGCAGGCATACTGTTTTCCGGCGCAACGGTACTGAAGCCGCGGTGTGCACACACTCTGGGATATCCCAGCTGCTGCTCATTTTTTATTATGGCGCTGCCGCCCATTCTGTATTGCCACGGTTTTCTGCCGTATTCTATATATTCGTAGTGAGCCGCATCCGCTCTGCCGAAGCCTGCGGGCTTATAGTGTTTGTCTTTCGGATCAAACTCTGCGGTTGCCATACCGAACCTTCCCCGCATATTCTCCAGCACTTTGCCGTAGGGAGAAACTATCATGCTCGCTCCGCATATCTCGGAAGCTTCGTCAAAGCTGACCGATGAACGGAGCACATAGGCGTTGGTGTTATAGGCAAGGAAACGGCACATTGTCTCTATTGCATCGTGGCTGTCGCTGCGCTGCAGAGAGCATCC
>JAFSHJ010000250.1 GCA_017440425.1 Oscillospiraceae bacterium
AAGCTGACACCTCTCCCTTTGGGAGAGCTCCCGACCTGTCGGGTGAGAGGGTAAACAGAATGCGGACACCTCCGCGGGAGATGCACTACACGCTTCGTAAATTTAAGAAACTGTAAGCGCAAGCGTCAGTTTCGTCCGCGGACATGCCTGCGGGGGCTCCCCGTCAGCAAGCTGACACCTCTCCCATAGGGAGAGGCTTGGTGGTGCTTTCGGTAAAGAAAAAGGCTCTCCCTTTGGGAGAGCTCCCGACTTGTCGGGTGAGAGGGCAGACAGAATGCGGATACCTCCGCGGCGGGAGGTGCATCTTTTCTTTTTAGAGTTTGGACAGTCGAATAGTTTGGATATGCCTGCGGAGGCTCTCCCCCGCCCGGGCGTGACCCATAGGTTTCACGTGAAACATTTATGATAAAAAAGCCGTACCGATACCCATTGCGGATATCGGTACGGTTTGGAGAAATAGGAAAAAGGGAAATGTTATACCCTGAGGTATCCTCTTAAACCACCGCAGGTTTTTCGGAATCACGTCTCTTGTAAACCTGCGCTTTTGGAATTTTCACAATGTATTCTATGAACTCGTCGTTCTCGTTGGTGATAGACTCCGCATTTATGCCGGAGCAGAGCATGGTGTCCACCGCCTTGTTTATGGTGTTGACAAACAGCCGCACATCCTTCACCACACAGAGATAGGTTGCCACCGAACCGCTTCTGCCGTTTGCGTTTTCAAGCAGCTTTTTGATATATTGCTCTGTTTGCGCCACGTTCAGCCGCTGGTTAATTATCCGCTCAAGCACCTCTTTGCGCAGATTGTGGTCGTCAAGGCACAGCAGCGCACGGGCATGGCGCTCGGTGAGACCGTTTTTCTCGATCTTCACACGCATTTCGTCGGGCAGCTTGAGCAGACGCAGCTTGTTCGCCACAGCAGATTGGGATCTGCCCAGCTTTTTCGCCGCCTCCTCCTGAGAGATGCCCCAAATGTTTATCAAATTGCTGATAGCTCTCGCCTCTTCAAAAAAGCTGAGATTTTTGCGGTGGATGTTCTCCACCAGCGCCATTGTGGCGGATTCACCGCTCTCCACATCGTAAATGATCGCAGCAATGCTCTTCATATCCAGCGACCGCACAGCCATCAGCCGCCTCTCCCCGCTGATGAGCTGAAACCGCTTTTCGCTCACCCTTCTCACAAGGATGGGCTGCAGCAAACCGTTTTCCGCAATGCTCAGCGCAAGCTCCGCCAGCTCCTCCTGACCAAACAGCCTTCTCGGCTGCGCAGGATTCGGAAATATCCAATCCACCGGCAGCGACACTATCTTCCCGTAATTCTTTATTTTCGGCTCCTTTGATATTATCGACATCTTCATTCTCCCTTTTGTTTCCTTACTTTACCTAAAATATACCACAAAAAGGAAAATATTTCCATCTAAATCGGTCGCATAAAACAACAAAAGCCGCCCGAAAGCGACTTTTGTCCTGTCCACGATATTTCAGATAAGGGGTTTTTTTGCAATTTTTGCGGAGGGTCGGGGATATTTTGTCTGAGTTTGCGAAATCTTTTTTATCACCACAACGCTTCTTCCGTCACCGTTTGGCAGGGTGAACTTCTCAACTCTCTCGGTTTTGCCTCCGAGAGTGCCGATGGCATTCTTTGCACCTGCCAGCTCCTCCTCTATCTCCGCACCCTTCATGGATGCGAAGGTGCCGCCCACCTTAACCAGCGGAATGCAGTATTCCGAGAGCTCACGCAGGTTTGCAACCGCACGGGCCACCGCAAAATCGAACTTTTCACGGTATTTGGGCGATGCACCTGCCTCTTCTGCTCTCATATGGATGGCCTGACTGCCGCTCTGCGTAAGCTCCAGCTTCTCCAAAAGCAGGTTGAGGAAGGTGACACGCTTGTTGCTGCTGTCCACCATGGTGATCTTCAGGTCGGGACGGGCAATGAGCAGCGGCACAGAGGGAAATCCTGCGCCTGCGCCCACGTCCGCAATTTTTGCGTTTTGTGCGGGATCTATCACCGGCAGCAGTGAAAGACTGTCGGTGAAGTGCTTCACAACAATGTCCTCCGGCTCTGTTATGGCGGTGAGGTTCACGTTTTGGTTGTAATCCACCAAAAAAGCGGCGTATTCATCAAAGCGGGCAAGGGCGGTATCGTCCAACTCCACTCCTATGGCGGCGGCCTTCTGTTTAAGTGACAGTTTATCTATCATAAACGCTTCTCCAAATCAATCTCTCAAATATATCAGCAGCACATCGATATCCGCAGGGCTGACTCCCGATATTCTGGATGCCTGACCGATGTTTTCGGGTCGCACCTTTTCCAGCTTTTCAATGGCCTCAAGGCGAAGTCCCGTTATCTCTTTGTAATTGATGTTTTTCGGCAGCTTTTTCTCAGAAAGTCTCTTCTGCTCTTTGATCTGTGCCAGCTGCTTGCTGATGTATCCCGAATATTTTATCTGTATCTCCACCTGCTCCTTTTCCGCTCTTGTGAGCTGCGGGCGGTGGGGATCGAAGGGTGCGATATCCTCATAGGTTATCTGCGGACGGCGGATGAGGTCGGCAAGAAGTGCGCCGTTTGCAACTGCGGCGGTGCCTTTTTCCTCAAGCAGCGCAGAAAGCTCTGCGGAAGGAGCAAGTCCCGTGGATTCAAGGCGCTCTATCTCCTGCTCTACCCTTGCCTTTTTATCAAGAAATCTGTTCCAGCGCTCTTCGCTGATGAGTCCCACCTCGTAGCCGATGTGC
>JAFSHJ010000251.1 GCA_017440425.1 Oscillospiraceae bacterium
AACAAGCAGAGGAATATGGTATACTTATGATAACGAGAGGCTTGTTATATATTATGTTCACCCGGAAGCAAGAGTTCAGGACTCGCTGCTGTATTATGGGTTGATGGATGCAGTAAAAGAAATTATTTGTAAGAAATAAATTTGATAAGTTATAATAGGAGGATGTTTATGCAGCGTTACAGTAAAACGTCAAAAACTTGTGCCACGTGTATGTTTTGGAGCGGGAAAAGAGAGATTGAAAGAATGGGAGAGCAGGTTCTTATTCCTGTTACAAATGCGAGTGGAAAATGTCAGGCACCAAGCGGAGGAGGCAGAGGACGGGAAAAAACTTGTGGTTCGGTATGTAGTAGCTGGAAAAAGTTATCTATTTTAAAATAAACTAGGTTTCATCTGTGCCGCAGAAATCCCCCAAGCAGGTCCCGCAGAAACGGGACACAGCGAGGCGAAAGCAAGACTTTCGCCGCCGCCGTCTTCAAAACGCAGAGCGTTTTGAAGCTGCTTGGGGGATTTTTGTCGTATCGCAGCTGCAGCGGAAAATAAAAAATAGGATCAAAAATTTGAGTAAAACCTTGTTAACGGAAAGAATGTGTGCTACAATGTAAGCGCAGACATTGGAAAAAACGTACTGCAAAAATCTAACCGTCAATCAAAAGAAATGAAGGTGCAGAGATGAAGATAAAACAGAATAACGTAGACCGCGGCTATAATGCCGAGTTTAAAAAAGCCGATTTTAAAGAACCGGGCAGAGGCTATTGGCCCACATACAGCTGGAGCTGGGCAGATAACGTAAACAAAGATGAGATCGCAAAGCAGATAGACGAGTTTTGCGAGAGCGAAATAAAAAGCGTATACGTTTTGCCGCAGCCCAGAGAATTCCGTCCCAACAACGGCACACAGCTGGACGGATATATGCAGGAAGAATATCTGGACTATTACCGCTTTATGTGCGAATATGCGCTTAAAAAGGGCATGAACATCTGGCTCTATGACGAGGGCGGCTGGCCTTCCGGAAGCGCTAACGGCGAAGTTGTGCTTAAAGACCGTAACCTTGCAAAGCGCTATTATATGAAGAGAGATACGGCACTTGCAGCAGGGGAGAGCTACAGCAAGCCGGAAGATGTTGTGGTTGCATTCGACCAAAACAACAACAAAATAGCAGACGGCTACACCGCAAAGACCGACGAAACGGTAAAAGAATACTATCTCTGCGATAAATGCTATTATAATATGCCGTACCCCAACCTGATCGACCCCAAGAGCGCACGTGATTTCGTTGAATATACCCACGAGCGCTACCGCAAAAAGCTGGGCGATCTCTTCAGCGATAACTTCAAAATCGTCTTCACCGATGAGCCTGCAATTGCAATGAGCATCTGGAGAGCAGATTTGGAGGATATCTTCACAGAGCGCTACGGATATTCCTATATAGATTATATGCCCGCCATCGTAGATAAAGCAGATATGGGCGAGCAGGGCACCAAGGCACGCATCGATTATTGCGAGCTCATCAGCGAAATGTTTGCAGAAAACTATTTCAGAGTGCTGCAGGATTGGTGCAGAAAGAACGATATGCTGTCCGGCGGACACATCGGCGGCGAGGATGAGACCCTTGGCTGCGTAAGACACGGATTTGTCCACGGCCTGCGTGTGCTGCGCTGCCTCGATATTCCCGGCATCGATGCCATTTGGCGTCAGATATTCCCGAAACCCCGTGACGATACCAGCGGCCCGAGAACAGAGTGCGCAAACCTGTTCTTCCCCCGCTATGCATCCAGCGCAGCCTATCAAACCTCCTGCAACTCCATTATGTCCGAGACCAACTCAATCTATGGCTCCGGCATCACCTTCGACCAGATGCGTTGGGTCATGAACTTCCAGGGAATCCGCGGCATCAACCTCTTCAATATGATGAACCAGTCCTATCAGAACTACGGACACTTTATGGCAGGCGGTCGCCCCGTGTTTGCACCCTATATGCCCGGTGCAACGGACAAGAGCGTCTTCCACAGAGAGAGAGCAAGATTCTCCTATCTGCTGGCAGCCGGCAGACCTGAACGCAAAACCGCCCTCTATATGCCCATGCACGACTTCTGGGCATACGAAGATGCAGACTATCTGGCAGGCGAGTTTGAACGGGTAGGTCTCACAATAGAAAGCTGGCAGGAATCCTTCGATGTGTTCGACGACGACGTAATCGAAAGCTGCGACGATGCTGCTCTCGATAACGGTGTTATCAAGATCGGGCTTGCAGAATACGACGAGCTGTGGTTCAGCACCTGCAAGAGAGTTCCCGCAGAGACAAAAGCACGCCTTGAGCGCTTTGTAAAGGGCGGCGGTAAGATATTTGTCGTCAAAGGCAAATACGATCCGCAGATCCCCGGTGCAAAGGTCATCGAAGATATCGGTGCCAACGTAACACCCATCGTACGCTGCAAAGAGAGAAACAGCGGCATCCGCGCAATGGTCAGAAACACCGAAAACGGAACACTTCTCTTCATTCTCAACGAGAACCTCGAAGCCACCAAGGTCACCGTCAGCTACGACGATATCCGTCCCGCATACGAACTCAACTGCGATAACGGCGAAGTGTACACCGCAGGAAAAGTTGAAGGCGGCAGCACCACCTTCGAACTGGAAATGTTCTCGGGAGAGTGCGTTGTATATCTCTTCACCGATAACGAAGTGGAGTGCGATCAGCGCCCGAGAAAATACACCGAGAAGATCGGTGAGATCAACAACTTCACATTCAAAAAGATCAGCAGCTTCATCATTGGCAAAGAGCGCCTGATGAACGTTCCCGCAGACGAGGCGGCAATGGAGGTTGAAAGCGGAGACTGGCAGAGCTTTGCCGGCAAAGATTTCTCCGGCGATGCAACATACACCGCAGAATTTGCCAAACCCGCCGATACAGATGATATCCTCATCGATCTCGGCACCGTCAACTACACCAGCGAGCTGTTCATCAACGGCAAGAGTCAGGGAGTGCGCTGCATGGCACCCTATTCCTACATTGTTCCCACAGCAGAGCTCAAAGACACCAACACCCTTGAGCTGCGTGTTGCAAACACACCCGCAAACCAGTATACCTACAGCGAGAACTTCAATCAGTTCACCAAAGAGATCCTCGGACCCTATCATCCCATCTGCCTGCGCTTCGAGAAGGAATCTCTTGAAAGCGGTCTGATGAACCCCATCACCCTGTGGAAGTAATTACCTGACAAAGGCAAAGAGTCACGATCAAAGATCGTGACTCTTTTTAATTGAGGAGGATAACAAACGAATTATGTCAAATCAAAGTTGTTTTCCAAAGAATGCAACCGCAACAGCGCCGGGGCCTGCGTATGTGCCGATGGTTGCGCCGATAATTCCGCATTTGTCAGAGAGATCGTGTCCGCGCCAAAGCGGTTCGCTGTCGGCAATATATTTCTGCAGCATGCTGTCGCTCAAACCGGTGTAACCGAGAAAGAGAGGCTTGTCAAAGTCAATGCCGCCCGCCTTGTTGATGTTTTCAATAAGCAAATTGTTTGCATTGCGGGAGCCTCTTGCCTTGCCGAGCACCGCAACCTCGCCGTCGCTGAGCGTGATTACAGGTTTTATGCCAAGCACACCGCCGATAACCGCTGCGGTCTTGGAGATCCTGCCGCCTTTTTCAAGATATTCAAGAGTATCCACCAAAGCAACAACATTGAGATTGTTTTTCTCTTTATCAAGAGTTTCTGCAATTTCTTCTGCAGAAAAACCTTTGTCCTTTAAATTGAGAGCAAGCTGCACCAAAGCCTTTTCACCCACGGATACACTCAGGGAGTCCACAACAAAAACCTTACCCTCAAAATCCTGTGCCGCAATAACGGCGCTTTGGTATGTGCCGGAGAGCTTGGAGCTCATAACAACGGCAACAACAGTGTCGCCGTTTTCAACAGCTTCTGCAAAAGTATCGGTGAAAACATCGGGGGTTATCAGGCTTGTTTTGGGCAGAGTGTCGCACTCTACCATTTTCTCGTAAAAACGCAGGGGAGATATATCAACGCCTGCGCGGTACTCCTCATCGCCAAATCTTACGATGATCGGCAGCACTGTGAGGTCGTCACGCAGGGTGGGGGAAAGGTCGCTGGCGGAATCGGTAACAATTCTTATTTTCAAAGCAATGTCACTCCTTGTCGAATTTTGTTTTCTGCTCACTCAAAGCAATTTTACGGTAGATATTAACAAAGGTTTTGGCATCCTCTTCGCCAATAACTTCAAGCATATGTCCCGCAAGCTCAAGGGATGTGTTGTGCACGCTTAAAAAGACATCTGCGCATTCAGGCACAAAACGGATATTGACAATGCGGCTGTCGTTGGGGTTGCGTTCCTTTTTAACGTATCCGTTTTTCTCAAGACTGTTGACGGTGCGGTTAGCCAGCGATTTTAGCATTTTTGTTTTAGAAATAACGTCACGCATAGAGATAACACCAATGCCGTCGCTGCAATATTGGCGGTATACCATCAGCATAACGATAGCCTCGTTGTAGCTGAGTTCTTTTGTCAGCCTGCTGTTTTTCAATATTCCCGTCAATCCCACCCAGGATTCAAGAAGCTGTTCGCGAAGATCGTATTCCATAAAGCCCTCCAAATAGTTCACTTTGTGAACGAATATAAGTCTATCACATATATAGTGTTTTGTCAATAGTAAAAAAATGAACATTCAAAAAACTCGATGGTTATTTGGCAAAAAACCAAGAGAATGTGTTTGCATTTGCATGAATTTAATGATATAATTATACTGGGTTAAAGTGAAATAAAAAATAGAATTCCATAATTTTGATGATATCCGAATCTCATCGGTATTATATATTATTGAACAGTAAAAGGAGGTTTCGCTGATATGAAAAAGGTTCATATAACAGAAACCGTGTTGAGAGATGCCAACCAATCTCTCATGGCAACAAGATTGCCATACAGCGATTTTGCCGATATCCTGCCGATAATGGACAAAGCGGGATACTATTCGGTGGAGTGTTGGGGAGGCGCAACGTTTGATTCTTGTCTGCGCTATCTGAACGAAGACCCCTGGGAAAGGCTTCGTAACATAAGAAAGGCAATGCCGAACACCAAACTGCAGATGCTCTGCCGCGGACAGAATCTGCTTGGTTATAAGCATTACCACGATGATGTTGTGGAAAAATTCATTGAGCTTTCCATCAAGAACGGCATCGACATTGTGCGAATTTTCGATGCGCTCAACGATTTCCGAAACATCAAAACAGCTCTTGAAGCAATGAAAAAATATGCCACCCCCAGAACAGAGGCATCCGGCTGCATTTCTTATACACAGAGCCCCGTGCACACCGTTGAAAAATACGTAGAGATGTGCAAAGAGCTTCAGCGCATGGGTTTTGATACCATCTGCCTCAAGGATATGGCAGGCACAATGACCCCCTACGAAGCCGAGTACCTTGTCAAGGGCATAAAAGATGCCGTAGGCGATATGCCGGTCATCCTGCACACCCATTGCACCACAGGCATGGCATATATGACGGTTATCAAAGCGATTGAATCCGGTGTTGATGTTATCGACTGTGCCGCATCCTGCTTCTCCAACGGTACCAGCCAGCCTGCAACCGAGACAATGTATTACGCTCTCAGCCAGTACGGTATCGATACAGGTCTCAATAACCTTGTAATAAACGAGATAAACGACTATTTCAAACCCATTAAGCAGAAGTATATCGATTCCGAAGTGCTCAATCCCAAGAGTATGGCAACCGATTCTCAGGCACTTTTCTATAAAGTTCCGGGCGGAATGCTCTCCAATATGATCGCAAACCTCAAAGATATGAACGCAATGGATAAGTTTGAGGCAGCACTTCTGGAGATCCCCGAAGTCCGCAAAGATCTGGGATATCCTCCGCTGGTAACTCCGCTTTCCCAGATGGTAGGCAACCAGGCAGTAATAAACGTGCTTATGGGCGAGCGCTATAAGCAGATATCCACAGAG
>JAFSHJ010000023.1 GCA_017440425.1 Oscillospiraceae bacterium
GCTGCGGCAAAGAAGCGGAAAAGTGAGCATTTCTTTAACGCTTTGTGCGGAATTGTGGATAAAAACGGAAAAATTTGAAGACGTTTTTAAAATTTCCCCGGGAAACGGTAGCATTTTTTGCAAAAAAGATGTATCATAAAAACAGAGCCCAAAAAGGAAGGACTTTTGTGATGAATATAAAGCATATATTGACCCTGATTGCGCTGCTGCTGATGCTGACTGTCTTGTTCTGCGGCTGCGGAAAGGCAAAAGACGAGACTCCGTCGGACGAGAGCTCTTCGGCACAGAGCGGAAGCGAAGGCAATGAAGAGGAAAAGACCGCCCAAAGAGCGGAAATGCTGGAGGAGCACACCAAGGTGATGCAAAAATTTGCCTATGCTCTTTACGGCAACGGCAAGGTGGAGGACGTTAAGTTTGAATACGAAAACAGACACGACGGCACCCTCTACAGCGTTTACAGCTTCAAGGACATAAAAAACAACCGGTGGAAGGTGCACCTCACCGAGGATTCCGCCGTCACGCTGGATATGTACCTTGTAGATTACATTGCGGAAGATGGAACCGAGATCCTGCGCAAGGTGTATTTTGAGGATAACGGCAAGGCTTGCATCGGAGAAAGCGTCAACGGTGAAAAGCTGGAGGAAGAACAGTTCAAGGATTTCGCCAGAGAGATAGTCGAAGCATTCAAAACAGACAAAAAGAAGGATGTGCTTGTGGAGCGGGACGGAATTGTTATTATAAAATCCCGAAAGCTCATCCAATATACCGTTTCGGACGGTTCAAGAATAGCCTTTGACGATAAGCTGCACAATGTCTACAGGGCAGGCAGCGAGGAGAACAGCGTTTTCCTGCCCCTCACCGCAAACGAGGACGGCAGCTACGCTCCTGCAGAATGACCACAATAAAAATCGGCACCTGCAATGCACGGAAGATGTGCTGCAGGTGCTTTTTGTTGCAATTTTCAGCCGAGGGCAATATCCAGTATCATCATCACGGCAAACCCGATGAGGGTGAAGACAGCCATCAGGGCTTTGTTCTCATTTGCCTGGCTTTCGGGGATTATCTCTTCCACCACAACGTATATCATGGTGCCTGCGGCAAAGGATAGCAAAAAGGGCAGCAGCGCACGGGCGTGGGATACCAGCAGCGCACCCAGCAAGCCGCCTATAGGTTCGGCAGCGCCGCTGAGCTGTCCGAAAAAGAAGGCTCTTTTGCGGGAAAATCCATCCCGCAGCAGTGGGATGCTGACGGCGGCACCTTCGGGAAAGTTCTGCAGACCGATGCCCAGCGACAGCATCAGCGCAGAGGCAAGGGTGGCACCCTCAAGTCCGTATGTAAGGGAGCCGAATGCAACCCCCACCGCTATTCCCTCGGGAATATTGTGAAGAGTAATGGAAAAAATCAGCATAAGGCAGCGTTTAAAGGAGCTGCTGCCGCCTTTTCGGATAATACGGTTTTCGGCGGCATAAAACAGCTTATCTCCCAAAAACAGCAGAGCACCTCCGCACAAAAAGCCTGCCGCCGTCATAAGCCACGGAGAAAAGCCGAGGGCGGCGGAGAGCTCCTCCGCAGGGGAGAGCAGCGACCAAAAGGAGGCGGCGACCATAACTCCGCCGGCAAAGCCGAGGGTGGCATCCAGCACGGCCTTGTTTATCTTTTTAAAGAGGAAAACCACCCCTGCGCCCAGCGCGGTAATGCCCCAGGTGAAAAAGGTTGCGGCAAGCGCCTGAAGCCAGGGCGGTGCTTGTGTGACTAAACTGAAAAATTGGGTTGGCGGTGACATATCTCAAACTCCCTTGCAGCGCAATTAGCGCAAAAAAATGATATTGCCGCAGAAAACGGCAATATCATCTTATGGGGATGAAACGAATAGTGTTAAAAATCGAAAATCAGCGGAACATTCCCTTTTTTATCAGGATAAACGCCGCAATTCCGGAAGCCACCAGCGCAATGAGGAGTGGGAACCAGAAATAGGGCAGCGGCAGGTTGGTGTTCATTCCGTAAAAGCTGAACACCATTGTGGGAATGGACATAACGATGGTGAGTGTGGTGAGTATCTTCATGACGATGTTCAGGTTGTTTGAGATGATGGAGGCGAAGGCATCCATTGTGCCGGAGAGAATGCTGGAATAGATGTTACACATCTCAATGGCCTGTTTTGTCTCGATGAGAACATCCTCCAAAAGGTCCTGATCGTCTTCGTAGAGCTTGATGATGCGGCCGCGGAGTATCTTTTCCATGGTGGTGTCGTTGGCTTTGAGGGATGTGGAGAAGTAAACCAGCGATTTCTCAAGGCCAAGCAGCTGAATGAGCTCCTGGTTTCTCAGGGATTTGTGCAGCTGCTTTTCCATATAGGAGCTGGCCTTGTCTATCTGTTTAAGATACTGCAAAAATCTCACCGAGATGCGCAGCAGCATTATCAGCAAAAACTGTGTCTTCAGGTTGGTCTGCACGTTCTTCACAAGTCCGTCGCTTATCTCGGAGACAACGCTGTTGTTGCGCAGGCTGACGGTGATGAAGCATTTTTCCGCAATAATAATTCCAAAAGGCACGGTGGAATAGAGAAGGGAGCCGTCCTCCTGCTTTTCGGCAATGGGAACGTCCACGATAACAAGGGTCTGACCCTCTTCTGTCTCAATACGGGAGGATTCCTCTTCGTCCAGAGCCGCACGCACAAAATCCTGATCGATGTGATGCTCATCAACGAGATATGCGATCTCCTGCTCACTGGGTTTGATAAGACTTATCCAACACCCCGGCTCATATTGCTGTATTGGTCTTACACAGTTATCGATAGTCTTATAAAAGTTGAGCAAACGAAAAACTCCTTCCCTGAGCAGATTGGCAAACGGAAAAACGCTGAAAAAAGCGGTTCAGAGCTTTTCGGTAAACCAATGAGCATTTTTTCTTAATTATAATTATATCACAGAAAGTGAAGATTGCAATAGAAAAATGAAGATTAAGAAGAAAAACCAAAAGATGTGCGGAGAAAATCATAGAATTCAAGCGAAACAGAGAGAATTTGACTTAAAACAAACAAATTTAAAAGTTGATGACCATGGTGTGCAAAACCTTGAAAAACAGATAAAACACGAGAAAAACAGAGCAACAGCGAGTTAATTTTAAAAATTTGGGAAAGCTAAATGCCGTATGACCGAAAAGGAGTGTTAAAATGAAAAGCATTGTTGTGGTGGGAGAAAATTCAACGGCGGCGGACAGAAGATATATGGAATTTTTGAAAAACTGCTTTGAAAGCAGCCGGCAGCGCCTTGTTTTTGCGGGAAACAGCTTCAGCGACAGGGAGAGCGGAGAAGAGGAGCTTGTGCTGTGCGAATGCGGAAAAATTGAAAGAATCAATTCCAAAAATTGCATTTTGCTGCTCAAAGAGAGCTTTTGTCCCAAAAACATCATAGGCAGCCTGCATGGATGCACCGCCATCGTCAGCTCGGAAAACGAATATGGTGTAAAATTTTTGGCGGAGCAGGGGATACAGACCGTCACCTGCGGACTTTCGGGGAAGGACACCGTCACAATATCCAGCTTCACGGGGGAAAGGGTGATGGTATCGCTGCAAAGAGAGCTGCGCAGCTGCTCCGGAAAAATGCTCCAGCCGGTGGAAATATCGGTGGAATTGGGCTCCATTCGGGACAGATACACGATAATGAGCGGCATTGCCGCAAAGCTGCTGGCAGAATAATTTCCCTAAAAACCATGATCCGCGCCGACGGTACTCCAATCGACGCGGATCATGGTATATTATTGAATGTGGAAAGCGGATGGGGTTGATTTGATGAAAAGTGAGGTGGACTCTTGCAAAATGCCGCGCAGATATCGGCATTTCCTTGAGTGTGTTATTATTATAACAAACTTTTTGCAATTTGTAAATAGTAAAATTGCAAAAAACGAGGTTGTTGCTATGCCTAAAACAGATGGCAGTATGTAAATTTTATATGGGCACAAATTTTGCCTGCAGAAGCCTCTGCAGAGTCCTTGCGTTTGACAGCAAAGGGATAATGTGTTATCATATTTTTAGTTTGAGAGGAATAAAGTTTAAAGAGGCTGTTTTGAGATGAAGACGAAAATATCAAGAAAAGAAGTTCTTGATAAACTGCAGATATTGCTTGTCATTGGGGTGGCGGTCACGCTGCTTGCCGTCAGCGGAATAGGGTGTCCCATAAGGTTTCTGTTTGGGGTTCCCTGCCCGGGCTGCGGCATAACCAGAGCCTGGATGTCGGCGCTGCACGGAAACATAGCAGATGCATTCAGGTGGCACCCGCTGTTTTTGGTGGCAACAGCAAGCGTGGTTTACATATCCGTCGGCAGGCGGCCGCTGTTTGGAAGCGATAGGGCGGAATCGGTTTTTATAGTGACATTTTCGGTGGCAATGTTGGCAATTTGGTTGATTCGTGTAATTTTTGGAGAAAATTTAGGACTATTTGATATTGACGGCGGCGAGGGTTATGTGGTAAACTTAATAAAACAAATATTTTTAAGAGGTGTTTTAAAATGATTGAAAAAAGAAATTGGCTTACCGTTATGCTTCTCTCTATAGTAACATGCGGTATCTACGGAATTATTTTCTTCTGTAAATATGCTGACGATGTTAACAAGGTTTGCGAAGGCGACGGCAAGACCACCAAGGGTTACATTGTTGCTCTTCTCCTCGGCATCATCACTTGCGGAATCTATCAGTTCGTATGGCTCTATGGTATTGGCGGACGTCTTGAAGAGGCCGGCAAGCGCTATGACGTAAAATGCCAGTCCCCCATCGTATACCTTCTCATCTGCTTCGTTCCCATCTATAGCTTCTACTATCTCTGCGAGAACATGAACCAGTTCGCTGATAAGGTTAATGCCTAATTGTTAGACGAATTATCCCGTCGGCCTATGCCGACGGGATTTTTTTAAATGAAATATAGAGGTGCTTAAAATGATCGAAAAAAGAAACTGGATAACGGTTATATTGCTTAACCTGGTCACCTGCGGAATCTATCCGATAATCTTCCTCTATAAATATGGCGAAGATGTCAACAAGGTTTGCGAAGGCGACGGCAAAAACACAATGAACTATTTGCTCGTGTTGCTTCTCAGCTGTGTCACCTGCGGAATCTATGGTTTCATTTGGTTTTATAACATTGGTGCCCGTCTTGAAGAGGCAGGTCAGCGCTACGGCGTAAAGTGCCAGTCCGCAATAGTCTTCCTGCTTATCATGTTCGTTCCCTTTTACGGCTACTATTATCTCTGCGAGAACATGAACCAGTTTGCAGACAAGGTCAACGCATAAAGTTGCAAAGGATAATACTATGTTATTATATATCGTAACAGCCTATCTTGTGGTGATGACACTGGTGGGATTTATCCTCTGCGCGGTGGATAAATCCTATGCCAAGCGCAAAGGTCACAGAAGGATCAGAGAGCGCACGCTGTTTTTGACAGCTGCGTTGGGCGGCTCCGTGGGAGTGTGGGCAGGAATGTACTGCTTTAGGCACAAGACAAAGCACATGAGCTTTGTCATCGGCATTCCCGCAATACTTGCCGCACAAATCGGAATTATTATACTTTTAGTGTATTTTGGTATAATATAAACAGGAGGTAAATTAAAATGGCATTCGATCTTAAAGGAAAAATTGAAGAAATCTATGAAAAAATTAAAGATGACGACAAGCTGCTTGAAAAGTTCAACAAAGAGCCCGTCAAGCTTCTTGAAGATCTCATCGGTGTGGATCTCCCCGACGATAAGGTAGAGCCGCTGATCGACGGAATCAAGGCAAAGCTCTCTCTTGAGAAGCTGGGCAGCCTTGCAGGCGGATTGTTCGGCAAAAAGAAATAATTGCAGCACAATTTAATATTTTTACAAACCAAAGAGCCGCAACAGTTTCCTGTGCGGCTCTTTGGCTGTGTTTGAGGGTTATACATGAAGAAAGAAGTATATCAAAATTATTACATATCCTTTTCCACCAGATAGCTGGCCTCGATATCGGAGAGGTGCAGCTTCACGGCGAGGGGATATTTATCGAATGCGTGGTTGATGGCATATTCTCCGCCCTTTGCGGCGCAGTCAAAACCGCCCATATGCCAACGGATGGCCACCGCCTCGGCAGGCTTCAGCTTGAGGAAGCGCTCGATGAGGAAAACGGATTTTTCTCCGTGACCGAAGGGGAAGCTGTCTTCAATGGTGTAATAGGGAACTGCTTCCCAGCGGCCGGTCTCCTCGTTTTTCACGTTGCGGGAGGCGGTTTTGTAAAAACCTGCCTTGCACACGTCGTGGAGAAGGGCGCAGATGGCGAAGCTTTCGCGGTTGTCGGTCTCGGGGTCAAAGTGCTTCATCATCACGTTGTAGACGTTGAGGCTGTGTATAACAAGACCGTGCTCGCAGGCGCAATGGAATTTGGTGCTGGCGGGTGCGGTAAAGAAATCGGTTTTGCCCAGCCACTCCAAAAGCTGTGCGGAGCCGCTGCGTTCAATGTTTTCGGTGAATATACGGGTAAATTCTTCTTTGTAATCCATAGTTTCCTCCGTGGATAGGGTAAAGGGTGGTTCAGAGCAGATAGCTGCTTGAGGAGAGCAGCGCAGGGAAATCCCATTGGCGCAGCGTCTCGTAGACGGCTATTGCAACGGAGTTGGAGAGGTTGAGACTGCGTGCATCGGATATCATTGGGATGCGGACACAGCTTTCAAGGTTTTTGTGGAGCAGCGCCTCGGGAAGTCCCGCATCCTCGCGTCCGAAAAACAGATAGCAGCTGTTGGAATAGCTGACGTCGGTATAGCGCTTGGGTGCTTTGGTGCTGAAAAAGTGATATTCGCCTTGGTTTTTTGCAAAAAAGTCATCCAAACCATCGTACCAGGTGATATCCAGCAGATACCAATAGTCAAGACCTGCCCGTTTCAGCTTGGTGTCGTCCACCACAAAGCCTGCGGGTCCCACAATGTGCAGCCTTGCGCCGGTCACAGCGCAGGTGCGTGCAATGTTGCCGGTGTTTTGGGGGATCTGCGGCTCAACGAGCACGATGTTGAGGGTTTTGTTTTCAGAAATATCAGACATAGTTTTTCCTTTATTTGAGGCGGAGCGTTCCGAAGAGGGTGACGATAACTGCCCAAAGCAGCTGATAGATGAGCACAAAGACGGAGCTCATGCTGGAGATGCCGCCGATGAATGCGAAGAAGGTGACGAGTGCGCAGCCGATGATCATTGCAACAAGCTGCAGGAACACGGCGGATGCGACCTTGCTCTTTACAGAGGCTGCGGCATCCAAAACAATGGCCTCGGAGAGGAGAGAGCCGGTGGTGGCAGCCTTTGCGGGCAGTTCCCGGCGGTCGTCGCAGAGATCGTCGAAATCATCCTGATATTTGGAGGAGACGATGCTGATCTTGTCTGCGGGGAAATCGAAGAGCTCAGAGAGCAGCTTTGCGGTGATGTTGGGGTCGGTAGAGCTGACAGCCAATGTAACTCCGCGGCGGCAAAGCAGCGAGAATGCCTCTTTGATCTCGGGAGAGGGCTTGTAGCTGAGGATGAACATAGCGGTGAGGTCGCCGGAGTTGGAGAGATAGATAACGTTCTGTCCAAGGCGGGTGTAGCTCTGTTCATATTCAAGGTCGGGAGTTTCAACGCCGTGGTGCTCCATCAGCATACGGTTGCCAATGAGCACACGCTTGGAATCCACCCATGCGGAAAGTCCCATGCCGTCTTCATAGACAAGGTTGTCAAACTTTTTGAGCATTGCGGTGTTGCCGGAGATAACCTTGTCGAAGATAAAGTTGAGGGTGTTCTTCACCTGGCAGATAACGCTTGCGGCATCCAGCAGGGCTTCGTCAACACGTCCTCTGGAGAAGGTTTTGATAGCGTGCAGCTCAATGTCATCAGCCTTGAAGAGCTCTGTGGCATCCACAAGGACCACATCGGTGTCTGCAACGTCCTCTGCGGCGGAATAACTGGAGATCATTGCGCCTTTTTTGAGCAGAGAGGAGCAGGTTGAGGAGAGGGGAAGGGTGGATGCGAGGGTTGAGGTGAAAGGTGCGCAGATGGCCATGAGGGCTGCAAAAACGGTGAAACCGAGGAAAATATCTTTGTTGATGAGGGAGATGACTGCGGCAACAAGCAGAGAGACGATGACCGCAATGGGTGCGGCGATGCGGAAGATGCTGTCGGAGAAATCGTCATCGTAGGAGAGATCGAGGAAGTTGGAAAAATGCTTTGCGGAAGAGGTTGCGGAAAGCTTTCCGTTGGTGCCTTTGTAGCTGCCGGTCAGGCGCTTGCAGAGGTCAATGTCATCCACAAGGTTAAGTGCGGGCTTCACGCCTTCTTTGGAGATGTAGCCGAAGTTATCGGAGATGCGTTTGAGCATAAACAGCTTGCCCACGGTGTTGAGCACAAGTGCGAGAGCGGGCAGCCAGAAATAGATGTTTGCGGGGAGAACGGTGATCCTGTCGGCAAGCACCACCATAAGCAGAGCATGGATGAGGGAGGCGATGAGTGACACCGCAACCAGCGAATCGTTGTTGGCTTTCAGCTTAAACAGCGCAAGCAGACCGCCGCCGACGGGCACGTGGCAGACGAGAACGGCAATGCACAGCAGCCAAATGTTGGTGATATAGAAGATGACGTTGGTGCCGTCACCGAAAGCAAATGTCTCGGGGAGGGAGAGAATGCCGAATGCATTGAGGGACATGAACACAAGCGCCGCAAAAATAAGGGCGGTGGCGGAAAGACGTAGGATAAGGGAAACCTTCTGGCGCTTAAAATCTTTAAGCAGACTCTCCAGCTGGTCGGGAGAGGTGTATTCGGTAATATCCCCGCTGTTTGCCTTTTCGCGTTTGGCATCTTCCTCAAAACGGGTCCTTGCACGGGTGGTGGAGGGAGTTTCCGCAACGGGAGGAACAGCGGTCTCTTTGGGTGTGTCGTGCTTGGGAATAACGACGGAATCGTGGATGCGGGTGGTGTCGGGGTCGGGGGAGCTGTTTATCTCGTCGTCGTTTTCAATGGCAAAGCTGTTCACCTTGAAGGAACGCTGACGCTTGAGCTCCTCGTAGTTGGTGGCAAGAACCTCTTCCTTTTCTGCGGGGTGTGCAGCGGAATAAACCTTTACCTCCTCCTCGGGAGAGGGTTCTTCCGTTTTAGCTTCGGTTTTGAGGTGGAGAGGAGCGGAATCGTCGTCATCCACAACGGAGAAGGTTCCTGCGCGGAAAGGCTGAGGTTCGGCAGGCTTTTTGCTCTTTTTAAAGCCTTTCACCTCCGGCTCTTTGGGACGGAAAAAGTCCTGCAGGGTGTCATCTATCTGTATGCGGCGGTTAGCCATAGGCTCGTCGCGGTAATCGTCGGTGTAGGTGGGCATGGGAGCAGCTCTGTGTGCCGCACGCTCTGTGAGAGAGGGTCCCACGTCACGGCGCACCGGCTGTGCGGCAGGTGTTTCAACACGGGCAGGCTCAGGTTTGGGCTCAGGTTTGGGTTTGGGCTCCGGTTTGGGCTGGGGCTTAGGCTGCGGCTCGGGCTCAGGCTCCGCAACGGTGAATTTGGGCGCTGCGGCTTTTTCGGGAGCAGCGGCAGCACGCTTGGGAACGTAATCCTCGCCCGAAGAGTAGGAGGGTTTGGGATAAGCTGAGGTCTCGGCGGACTCAGCGGAAAGTCTGGCGCTCTTTTTGCGCTTTATTTCGTTCAGAATATCGTCTACATTATATTTATTATCCATATTCAGACACGCTCCGTTCTCGGATTGTTTGTGGTGGATGCTTTCGGATGTTGCGGTTTATTTTGCGGCCTTCAGCTTGCGCTGGCGGGCAGCCTCATACATGATTATTCCTGCGGCAACGGATGCGTTGAGAGAGTTGACGCTGCCATACATGGGGAGGGAGACCACCGCATCGCAGTTATCCTTGACAAGTCTGCCAACACCGCGGCCCTCGGAGCCAACGATTATTCCGACACCGCCGGAGTAATCCGCAAGGTTCCAGTCGGTGCCGCCCGCATCGGCGACAAACAGCCAAAGTCCCTGCTTTTTCAAGGTCTCCATTGTCTGCACAAGGTTTGCAACACGCACAATGGGAATGTGCTCCACCGCACCTGCGGAAGCCTTGCAGACGGCGGGGGTGAGTCCTGCGCTTCTGCGCTTGGGAACGATGACGCCGTGGGCACCGCAGGCCTCTGCGGAACGGATTATCGCGCCCAGATTGTGGGGGTCTTCTATCTCATCGCAGATGATGACAAAGGGGGATTCGTTCTTGCTTTCCGCAAGGGCAAACACGTCGGCGAGCTCGCTGTAGCGGAAGGCTGCGGCAACTGCCACAACGCCCTGGTGAGCCTCGGTGCCGCTGAGTTCACGGAGCTTTTCTGCACGGGTCTCCTTAACGGGGACACCGCGGGAACGGGCAACGGCAATAATTTTAAGTGCGCTTCCCGTGGGCTGAGAGCCGATGTAAAGGGTCTCAAGCTCTCTTCCTGCGTTGAGAGCCTCCATAACGGGATTGCGCCCGTATATAATTTCACTTTTTAGGTTTTCGTCCCGTTCAGGCATAACAAAATCTCCAAAATACATAACTAATCTATTTTATAATTAATTTTATTATATCATACTTTGAGCAAAAAGAAAATAGTGTAACATTTAATTTACGATTATTTCTTATTTTACTTCAAAAAAATTGAAATAATGAAAAATAACTCCTCCAAAAGCTAATATTGTTAACATTTTTGCGTTAAAATAGAAGCATAGACAGCGTGGCTGAAAGGATGAGCTTTTATGAAAACCAAAAGAGTTTTTTTGATAGTATTGGATAGCTTTGGAATAGGCGGTGCCCCCGATGCGGAAAAATATTCCGATCTTGGCAGCAACACCCTTGCTGCGCTGGCACAGAGAGATTGGTTTTGCCCCAAAAACCTGGCAAAGCTCGGCCTGTTCAACATCGACACCGTGGATTGCAGGGCGAAAGAGTCTGCGCCGGCAGGTGCTTTCGGCAGAATGATAGAGGTCTCCGCAGGAAAGGATACCACCATCGGACACTGGGAGCTGGCAGGAATAGTCAGCGAACGACCGCTGCCCACCTATCCCGACGGTTTTCCGCAGGAGCTGATAGAGGAATACGAGCGCAGGATAGGAAGAGGGGTGCTGTGCAACAAACCCTATTCCGGCACCGAGGTCATCCACGATTACGGCAGAGAGCAGATAGAAAGCGGCAAAATGATAGTCTACACCTCTGCGGACAGCGTTTTTCAGATAGCTGCGCACGAAAAATATATCGGACTTGAGGAGCTCTACCGCTGCTGCAAGATCGCCCGTGAGATGCTTGTGGGCGAGCACGGCGTGGGCAGAGTTATCGCAAGACCCTATGTGGGAGAATATCCCGAATACACCCGCACCTCAAACCGCCATGACTATTCCCTCGTTCCCCCTGCAGAGACAATGCTGGACGTTTTGCAGCAGGCGGGAAAGGATGTCATCTCCGTGGGCAAGATAGTGGATATCTTTGCAGGCAAAGGCATCACCGAAAGCAACCCCATCAAGGGCAATGCGGACGGAATGGCAAAGACGGTGCTGATGGCAGAGAGGGATTTCAACGGACTTTGCTTCATCAATCTGGTGGATTTCGATTCGGTTTACGGACACAGAAACGACGTTGAGGGCTACGCCAAAGCCATAATGGAGTTTGACGGCTGGCTGGAGAGCTTTTTGCCAAAGCTTAAAGAGGACGACCTGCTGATAATCACCGCAGACCACGGCTGCGACCCCTCCACCGAAAGCACCGACCACTCCCGAGAGAGCGTGCCCCTGCTGCTTTACGGCAACGGTGTGGAGGCAGGCAAAAACCTTGGCACGCTGAACGGCTTTTTCAACGTGGCAAACATTGTTAAAGAGGCTCTCTTATAAAATTCAACACAAAATAAAAAGCAGGAACATCATCGCTATCGGAGAGATAGGATGGGTTCCTGTTCTTTATTGCGACCAGACAATAAGCCGAGTTCTGTATTTGACGACAATCTATCTATCCCAGTCGTTGCCGAATGGGTAAAGCCATACTTTCGGAAGACGCCGGGCAAGCGTATCCTTCCAGTCGATGTTGCTCCGGATAGGGTTTACAGGGCCGCACAGTCTCCTGTACGCCGGTGAGCTCTTACCTCGCCTTTCCACCCTTACCGCAAAATGCGGCGGTATATCTCTGTTGCACTTTCCCTAGGGTCACCCCCGGCTGCCGTTAGCAGTTATCCTGCCCTGTGGAGCTCGGACTTTCCTCGTGCACGGTCTCCCGCACCCGCTGCCGTCTCGTCTGCTCGCAAAATAATTTTATCACAGTTTTGTTTTTTGGTCAAGCAGAGAGGGGATTATTCACCCAAAACTCTGAACAGGTCCTCAAACAGCGCATCGCGGTCGATACTGTAGACGTATTTGATAAAATGTTTTGTCTCATCAAAGGCATATTGCTTGTCGTATTCGGGAATGGGTGCGTGGATAAGCTTGTCTCTCATAAAACGGGAGTTTTCGTTGAGCAGCCATGCAACGGCGGTAACGTCCCAGATAACTCTCGTCCAGGGTTTGCCTGCGGCATAGGAGCTTGCCTCGGCAACGGTGTTTTGGCAGAGATAATCGGCAAGGGGGTTTTTGCCCTTGAGCCAATGCTCCAGCTCAAACTGAGAGGTGGCAAAGTGATCCACAATGCCAAGGCAGGGCAGCTGCACCAGCGGCACACCGCAGCCAAAAAGCACCCTTGCGCCTGCAATATCCTGGGTCATGTTGAACTCGCTTGCGGCACGGGGGATGTGGGTAGCGTGTCCGCCCAGCCAAACGATGACACAGTTTTCTTTAATGTTCGGGTTTTTCAAAATTGCGGAGGCCACGTTGGTTATGGCGCCGATGGCAACGATATAGAGCGGGTTTTCGGGAGAATACTCCTCTGCAAGCTTCGCCATAATATCTGCGGAAGGGGATTCCACGGGTGTGGTCTCATTGGGAAGATATGTCTCGGAACCCTTGTAGACGATGGAGCTCAGGTCTTCTCTTTCGGCAAGGGCAAGCAGCTTCAAAATTTCGTTATAGCTTTTCTCCATGCCTTCGGCAGGGGATGCGGCTTTGCTGTTTAAGAAGGGTGCGGCACAGATAGCTTTGATGTTGAATTTATCGGTATAACGGATCATATAGCTGATGGCAAACTGATCGTCGATCTCGTTGTAGGCGTCGGTGTCCAGAATTACGTCGATCCTGCCTGCGGGGGGTGTGAGATTTTTAAAGAAAAGTTCCTGCTTCATAAAGCATCTCCTAACATTTATTAAGAAAAAGTATATTACAGCGCAGAGGGGGAAAATATAACACGGTCGCTTGATTTTTATATTAATTGGCTTTTGTGCGGCAGAGGGATTGAAATATCGGTTTGGCGGTTGTATAATTAGCAAAAGGCTTTTGGAGGTGAAAACGTGCTGGATTTAAAACTGATCTCTATCTGGAAAGCCAAAAGAGAAAAGAAGACCTATATTGCAAAGCATTCACATAATTATCACGAATTGGTTTATTATGTCTGCGGCAAGGGCACCGCAAAGGTGGGAGACATGAGCTATAAATTCTCCGACGGCTGCTTTGCGCTGATCCCGCCGGACATTGACCACGAGGAGTGGCACAGCGAGGATTGCGAGGTGTATTGCCTTGAGTTTTCGGGAATACCGAGGACGGCTCAAAGTCTCGGCAACCATTGCCCCAACATAAGCGAAAAATTCTTTGCAGAGCTGATGAGCGAAGCCAAAAAGCAGGATTACGGCTACAAAGAGATCATCGGCGCAAAGCTGAACGAGCTGTGGACATATATTCTGCGAAGCGACAACAAAAATTCAAACGAAAAAAACTTTGAATATATCATCAACTATCTGCAGGAGAACTATCACGAAAAAATTGTACTCTCCGATTGTGCAAAACAGCTCAACCTGAGCTACGATTATTTTCAGCACAAATTCAAATCCATCACCGGCTGTTCACCCCAGCAGTTTTTAATAAAACAGCGGCTCAAAGCCTCCAAAAAACTGCTTAAAGAGGGAGAACTGAACTGCACCGAAATAGCTTTCCGCTGCGGATTCTCCACATCGGCGCAGTATTCGGCGCTTTTCAAAAAGGAATACGGGAGCTCTCCGCTGCAATATCAAAAAGAAAACAGATGAGACAGACCAAGGGGAATGCCGCATAAAGGCAAAAACTGTTTCAGCCCATCGGCTTTTGTTGATGGGCTGAATTTTTTTGTGTTTTCTCATAAAGAGCCGTTTTTTAGGAGTTTGCTACCTCTTCAGAACTTCCTTCTCCACAAGGTCGATCATAATGGAGGTGTTGAGCACCATTGCATCACGGGGATAGATATCTCCGCTCTCAAAACGGCAATAGATGCGGCTGTATTCCTCAATAATATCCTCACGGCTGATGTTTTTGGTGAGTCTGTCCACAAAAAAAGCCACAGCCTCTTTTGCAGAGGGCTCAATGTTGTCAAGAAAAAATGCGGTCTCTTTTTCGCTCACAAGACCGTAGTGCGGGGCGATCATCCGCTCAATATCGTAGCTTTTCAGCTTGCGGATAGAGTTCAGCGCCATATCCACGCCAACCAAAAACGATGGGGTGATGACCTCTGTGCCGCTGTATATGCCGATGGTCTCGCAGGAGAGCAGCAGCTTCTTCTCTTTGAGATAAAAACCGAAGGAGCATTTGGTGTGACCGGGAAGAGCTATCGCCTCAAAGGTCATATCTCCCGCCTTCACAATGTCGCCGTCCTTCACGGCAATGTCAACACGCAGCTCGTCGCCGAGGAATTCGTATTCGGTGACACCGTTTTTGGCAGCAAATCTGCCGTCCAGGTCGCGCATTACCGCTTTTGCGCCGGGACGGGTGAAGATGTTGGCGGCATATTCGCCTGCAACCACCTTGGCATCGGGGAAATGGCGGAGGATATAGGCGCTGCCGAGAGCGTGGTCGTAGTGAGAATGGGTGAGAAAGATGTAATCCAGCTTGCGCCCGCCCAAAATTTTCTTTATGTTTTCGGCAACGACAAAACCGGTGAAGCCGAAACCGGTATCGTATAAAACCGAGGTTTTGGAGTCATCCAGCAGAAAAGCGCTGTCTCCGGGAAGAGCACGGACGTCCGTGACGGTGAGATAGGGTATCATTTTGTTTTGCTCAGCATCCATTCTGTAAGTTTTTCGTAATCAACGTAGTTCCAGACATCGTGGGAGACACCGTCAAGCCTTGTGTAGGTGACGTCGGCATCAAATTCTTTCAGCTTGTTCACCATTTCGTCGGTCTGTGTCACGCTGACGAGGGGGTCATCCGCACCGTGGAAAGCCCACACGGGCATATTCAGCACTCCTGCATTCCAGGCCATTCCGCCTCCGCAGATGGGAGCGATGGCGGCAAAGAGATCGGGACGGGCCATGGCGGTGAACCATGTGCCGTAGCCGCCCATGCTGATGCCGGTGAGATAGATGCGGTTTTCATCAATATCAAAATTTTGTTTCAGCTGGTCAATAAAAGCGATAACGGATTCAACTTTTGCCGCCCAAAAGCTTTCTGTGGGGCATTGGGGCGCAGCCAGCAGGGCAGGGATATCGTTTTCTGCAGCAAATTTGGGCAGACCGTTAATGGCAACCTTGAAAATATCGTCTTTGCCGCAGCCGCGCTCACCTGCGCCGTGGAGAAAAATAATGAGCGGAAGCTTTTCCTGCGCATTTTCGGGTGCATACATCAAAAAGGGAAAGTTGAATTTTGGGTCTCTGTGTTCGGAAACTCTCATTGATTTTACCCTATTTGTCAGTTTTTTTCTCAAGAATAGCTGTCCAGCCGCCTCTTTCACGGATGGTGATGGCCTCGAAACCTGCTTCAACCATTCCGTTTGCAACTTCTTCGGCACGCTCGGAGATGATGCCGGAGAGGATAAGACGTCCGTCATCCTTGAGCAGGGAGGCGAAGAGATCCTTCATTGCGAGGATGATATCCGCAACGATGTTTGCAACGATCACGTCGTATTTCTTTTCGGCAAGCTTTGCACGCAGCTCATTTGCGGCATCGGTGTCCGCAAGCACGTTTCCGCAGAGCAGCTTTACATCTGCAGTGGTGCCGATGCGCTCAAAGTTTTCGGTGGCTATCCTCACCGAGTTTGCATCGATATCCACGGCAGTGATGTCGGTTGCGCCGAGGAGATAGGCAGCAATGCCGAGAATGCCGCTGCCGCATCCCATATCCAGCAGAGTGCATTCGGGAGTTACGGTGCTTTCAAGGGTCTCGATGCAGAGCTTGGTGGTCTCGTGGCTGCCGGTGCCGAAGCTGGAGGAGGGGTCTATCTCCAGAATGATTCTGTCGGTGGGCTCGTCCAGCTGCTCCCAGGTGGGTTTTATCATGAATTTTTCGCCAACTTTAAGGGGCTTAAAGTATTTCTTCCAGCAGTTTTCCCAGTCCTCTTCACGGACGTTACCGAGGGTTATCTCAAGAGAGCCTGCATCAATGCCAAGCTGCTCTGCACCGGCGGTGCGAAGCTGTGCCATCTCGGTCTGGATAGCGCTGAGCATATCTGCGCCCTGCTCGTTGGTGGGGAGATAGACGGTGACGGAGGGCTGTACGTCTCTGAGAGCATAGAGGGTCTCATCAACGTAGTCTTTATAGATGTTGGGGTCGGTCAAAAAGCTTTCAAAATCGTTGGGATCCTCCACAACAAAGCCGTTTATGCCAAGCTGCAGCAAAACGCCTGTAACAAGCTCGATTCCTTCCGATGTGGTTGTAATTTTAATTTCCAGCCAATCCATATATCATCTTCCTTTATATAGTTGTATTATTGTTAAATTATACCCCATAAGCCATTTTCCGTCAAGGAGAGAATGAGATGCCGTATTGCACCTGCAAACATTAAATTTACGAACCGACAAGCGCCTCCCCGCGGAGAAGGCGCTTTCGTTTTTGTTGCAGCCAATCACGGGAATCCAAAGGGACGAGTCCCTTTGGCGCCGACTGCGTAAGTCCCGTCCTCCGCAGAGGACTGAATTTCCCTCACTTGAGCGAAGCGCAACATAAAAATCACAGACAAAAAGCGGTCACCTTGCGGGTGACCGCTTAAATGTTTTATAAAACTGAAAATCAATCGAGAAGAATGGCTGCATCGCAGATATTCTTGAGTGTCTCTTCGGAGATGACCGCTTCGGGGGCGGGAGCATTCTTCATTGCATCAAGAATGTTGCCCAGCAGGCTTCTTGCCTCAACACGGCTCTGGTCAAAATCGATGGAGGAAATTGCAATGCTTCCCTCACCGCAGCTGTACCAGGCAAGCTCTGCCAAAGAGCGGCAGCACTGCCAGGTGTGGATCATTCTCATTGCAACGCCCTTCTTGTCAAGGCCGAGGGGAGCTGCATCCAGCGGTGCGCAGGCGCCGATGAGATTGAAGAACTGAAGTCCTGCGTGGATGGCATCTTCGGGGATGGGGAAGTTGCCAAAGAGGGGAGAGGACTTGGTGAGCAATGTGCCGTACTGACCCTCTTCATAGGGAGGATAGCTGGCGGGCTTGGTGAAATAATAGCGGTATTTCTTATAGGGGGCGGGAGAGAGGACGCCCTGGGGATGGAAGGCACGGACAAGTCCTTCGCTGGCAGCAACAAGCACCTTGCCGCCCTTTTTGGCGTAGCTGATGAGCTCGTCGGTGAGAAGGTCGGTGATGACGACTGCGTTGTTGTCAGCAGCATCGTATGCTTTCAGCTCAAGAGTATCAAGCCAGGGAGCAAGACCGCGGCTGGCAACGGCAACATCATCCATGGCAACCTTGCTGTCGGGGAAGAGATAAACCTCCCAGGAGTTGGTGACGGTGCGTCCGTTTTCGGTCATTTCAACCTCAAGAGCGGCACAGACAGGGGTGTCTCCCTGGGGGAGAGTTACGCAGATGTCGCCTGCTTTTATATAGCGGCCGGGAACGGGCTCATAGTTCAGCTCACCGGATGCATAGACGGTGTTTTTGTCGGCAATTTTCCAGTTGACCTTGCCGCAGGTGAAAGCGGGATGCTCAAAGTCGGATACGCCGATCTCGCAGCGGAATTCTTTGCCGAAGGTGAGGCAGCGCTGATCAAAATCAAGGTCGGAGAGGATAACGCAGTTGCCGGTTGCCTGTTTCCAGTATTCGCCGTCAACAAGCTTCTTCTCATAGAATTCGTTGAGAACACCCTGAGCACCGCCGAGGGTATCGGTTGCGTTAAAGTGATCCATACCGGCGATCTGCGGGCTGATGCGTCTTGTATATTCCAGCTTGCCCTTTGCTTCAATAGCCTGAATGTTCTGGGAGACGATGGCAAAATCTATGAGGAGATCGCCGAGACCGTTGGCAAGAGCGTTTTTGCAGGTGCGCTCGATCCAGTTGGGAATGTGTCCGCTTTCTCTGTATTTTTCCACAAGGCGCACATCGATAAAGGAGGTCCACCACTGGAACTCGTGCTGAATGCAGGGTTTGTCATTGAGTTCGCAGAGATCGGGATCGCCGAGATCGAATCCGCGGACGTTCACGTTGATGTAGTCGGAGGGCATATCGTTGTTGATGCCGCCGTCTGTCCAGATGACGAGGGAGCCGGGATCCAGCTTTTTGGTCTCACGGTATGCTTTCCATGCCATTCTGGGATATTCGGTGGTTTCGCCGTTGGCGGCAAGCTCGTTGGACATTGCCCACATTCTTGCACTGGGGTGGTTCATGGCCATCTTCACGCCGAGAGTCCACTGCTCAAGCAGGTGCTTGAAGTTGCCTGCGTTGGGCTGGGGCCATGCGTAGATGTGTTCGGGACAGTGTGCGCCGATAGCGCCGAGAGCACCCAGCTCGTTCTGAACAAGCAGACCGACTTCATCGGCAGCGGTAATATATTCCTGAACAGCCATATAGGACTGGCAGCGGACGTAGTTGTAGCCGTAATCACGGAGCGCTTTGAGCTTGCGGCGCCAGTTGTCGATATCGGTGTCGGGAGCGAGGGTGATGGGGCTTTCGCAGAATTCACCGGTGCCCATCAGGAAATAGGGATCATCGTTGATGATGAACTGTTTGCCCTTGGTGGTCATCTCCACAAAGCCGAAACGGTCTGTGCAGGCATCGTATACCTTGTCGCCGACCTTGAGCACAGCCTCGATGCAATAGAGGAACGGGTCGTCGGGACTCCAGAGATGGGGAGCATCAACGGAAACGGTGAGCTGCTCCTCTTTGCCGATGGTCACGTCGTAAGCAGCTTCGGCAACAACAGCACCGGATTTATATTCTTTAACTGTCAGGCAGAGCTTTGCGGCAGCTTCAGCTCCGTCAGAGATGAAAGTGATGGCAGCATTGCCGGTTTTGCGGTCGGGAACGATGCGGAACTCGGAGATGGAGGCGCCGTAGGTGCGTTTGAGCTCAACACCGCGGTAGATGCCGCTCCAGGAGCCGAGGCAGTTGTGGCCGAGAGCAAAGAGGCGGTCCTGCTCGCTCATTCTCACGCAGACGTCGTTTCTGCCGTCTTTTACAAGCTCTGTAATATCAAAACCGAAGGAGATGAATGGGTTGTGGTTGTCACCAACGTAGATTCCGTTGACCCAAACCTCTGCGGTGGGGCTCACGCCGCCAAAGTTGAGCCAGATCTGCTCGCCCTCTGCGGCGGCAGTTGTCTCAAAGGAGGTGTTGTACCAAACTGTGCCGAGGAAACCGGATTTGCAGGTGCGGAAGCTGGCGCTCACCTCACCGTTGTAGGTTCCGACAGAGGCACCGATGCTCTCTTTCTGGAAGGAACCGGGAACGGAGCTTTCAGCCCAGAATGCATCGCCGAACTCATACCATTTTTGTGTCATGCCTATTTCTTCTTCGTCCATGCGGGTGCCCCACATTCCGTTGAGGAGAGTTACCTGCTCAAAGCTGTGGCGCACGGGAGGATTGACCATAACGGGAGAACGTTTTTTAAACATATGCGTTACCTCACTTTCGGTTAAACACAAATTTAATGTTTCTTTGGTTGAATTATATTCCATATTAAACCCAAAGTCAATATGATAATCGTTTCAAAACATAGAAAAATGGTGCAAAAATTTGTGCAGATAACAGCAGAAAAACAGGTTTGCTTGACAATGCCATCAGCAAAGATTACAATATATATAAGTGAAAAAATTAACGAAAAAGAGGAGGCAAACACTATGGAATTCAATATTAACAGCCCCATACTTTTTGTTATGGTGGGAATATTGGTCGCAGTAGTGCTGGCACAGTCTGTGGTTTTCCTTTGCAAAGCCCTCAAACGGGCAAAAGAAAAGGGAATGGATAAGGCAGTTATCAAAAAGACCATATCTTCTGCGGCGATATTCACAATTGCACCTGCCGTTGCAATTTTGGTGGGAGTTATCACCCTCTCCCAGAGCCTGGGAGTAGCGCTGCCGTGGCTTCGCCTTTCGGTGGTGGGTTCTCTGACATATGAGACGGTTGCCGCAGGCACTGCGCTGGAAGAGTTGGGACTGGGTCTCGAAATGCCAATAACAGATCCCTCCGCATTTGTTTCGGTGGTTTTCGTTATGACAATGGGAATCGCCATCGGTCTGATACTTGTCCCCTTTGTTACAAAGAAGATCCAAAAAGGCATGAACAACATTGGGATGAAGGACAAAAAGTGGGGAGAGATACTCAACAACGCAATGTTCCTTGGAATGATCTCCGCATTTTTGGGCTATGTCTTCTGCGATGTCACCAACGTTTTCAAGGGTGACACCTCCGGACTTATCCCTGTACTTGTAATGTTCGTCTCTGCGGTGGCAATGGCCATCTGCGGAATTTTTGCAAAGAAGCTCAAACAGAGATGGATGAACGATTATGCTTTGCCCATAAGTCTGGTTTGCGGAATGGCTGCGGCAATTCCCATCACAAACTGGCTGGGTTGACGGGAAAGGAGCGAGAAAAATGAAAAAACAAGAAATGAGCTATCTTGACAGCCTTCACCGTGACGGTAAAATTTGGGGAATAGTTTTATGCCTGCTTATATTGAGCTTCCCCTTTGCAATTTCTCTCATTTTCAACGCAACTCCGGAATGGGGTCCCATGCTTAAGGCGATGTTTGCAATTCTGCCCATGTATTGGGCGGTGGGAATTGTTGAGATAATCACCTACGTTCCCATGCTGGGAGCGGGCGGCGCCTATCTCTCATTCGTAACCGGCAACATCTCCAACCTCAAGCTCCCCTGTGCTCTCAACGCGCTTGAGAACGCGGAGGTAAAGGCGCAGAGCGAGGAGGGCGAGATAGTTTCGACAATCGCAATTGCCGTCTCCTCGATAGTAACCACCGTTATTATCATTCTCGGCGTAATACTCATAATTCCGCTTTCTCCCTTGCTTAAGAATCCCGTTCTTGATCCCGCCTTCGACCAGATTCTCCCCGCGCTCTTCGGTGCGCTCGGAGTGGTATTTATCTCGAAGAACTGGAAGATAGCGATAGCACCCGTAGCACTTATGCTTATACTTTTCGTATTTGTTCCCGCAATAAACACCTCGACCGTCGGTATTATGGTACCCGTCGGCGTAGTATTTACTCTCGTAGTATCGCGCATACTCTATAAGCGCGGAATAATTTAATTCTGGAGTACCTAATGATA
>JAFSHJ010000024.1 GCA_017440425.1 Oscillospiraceae bacterium
AGCATATTGACGGCAAAGGCTTTGAGATAAGCTTTGTTATGCCGGAGCATGACACGGTGCTGGAGGTCTACGAAGAATGCAGTATGATCCGCGGCGAATTTGAGCCGAAGCTTCTGGTGGATTATTACCACAAAACCACGGGCACAGAGGATGCGGGATATTATGAGCTGGTGCTGTATTCGGCAAAAGACCCGACGATGGCAACCCTGACGGAATATATCCGTGCTGACAAGAACTCGGCGGAGACTTCAACAAGCTATCTTGTGCCGTATGAGGCTGTGGAGCGATGCTTCAGGGTGATAAGGCAGAACAAGCTGAGAAAATGGAACGATATGGACGGCATCAGCGCAGATGGTGAGCTCACCGTCTGCAGGTTTTGGACGGGCAGAGAGCATATCCGTGTCTCCACGGAGAATATGCCGGATGGCGGAGAGGCCGTACTGAATGATATCGGCGGAATTATGAGAGAATATCTGCGTGAAGAATATCTCTGCAGGGCAGAGCAGGATGCGGATGAAGATACGGTCTGTGTGGAGGAATAGCTGATGATCGGCATTGGATTATATGTGAAAAACAGCCTCGAAGCGGCTGAACTTTATAAATCGGCATTTGGGCTGGAGCTGGGATATCACGTGCTGAATGAGGATGGCAGCTATTTTCACTCCGAGCTTATGAAGAACGGCAAAGAGTTCATCTCCGTGGTGGAGGCAAAGAGAGAAATGCTGCAGGGGAAAAATCCGGTGCAGCTGGGAGTGACCTTTGAAACCAAAGCAGAGCTGGAAAAAGCATTTGAACTGCTGAGGGATGGCGGCAAAACAGAACTGGAACTGTGCGAGCTGCCGTGGAGTCCCTGTGCCGCAGAGGTCACCGACCGATTTGGCGTCAACTGGTATCTCACCTTGGCGCAGCACAGACCCGACGACGGCTGGCAGCCTTAAAAACAAAAAATGCTTGCAATTTCGCTTTATTGGTTGTATAATAAAAAATGACAACTAAACAGACGGGAGCTTGTATACAGGCTGAGAGGAAGGTGTGACCTTCGACCGATAACCTGATTTGGATAATGCCAACGTAGGGATGCCTGCCATATAAGTATTTCACGGGAAGTTACCAAATCGGTAACTTCCTTTTTTGTTGTTTCAGGAGGAATATTATGGTGAAAATCAACGGCGAGGAACTAAATGCTGCAGGTAAGACGTTAGCCGAATACCTTGCATCCACAAGCTATGATCCCAAACGGATCGCCGTAGAGCGCAACGGAGACATCGTTCCCAAGACGCAGTACGGCGAAACGGTTTTGAAAGACGGCGACAGCATAGAGGTCGTCAGCTTTGTGGGAGGTGGTTGAGCTGATACCCACAAAAGAAGAATGGAACAAGGCATTGTCCGAGCGGCATGGAGAGCAGCTGCAAAAAGTTTTTTCGGCGGCTGCGGTTGCAATATGCGGCCTTGGCGGTCTCGGTTCCAACATTGCCACATCACTTGCCCGTGCGGGTGTTGGAAAACTGATCCTCATCGACTTTGACCGTGTGGATATTACCAACTTGCACCGTCAGCAGTATAAAGCAGAGCAGATGGGGATGCACAAGACCGATGCCTTGCGGGATAATCTTTCAGAGATCGCTCCGTATATCGATCTTGAGATTCACACCGTTCGGGTCACGGAAGAAAACGGCGCTCATCTGCTGCAAGGTGCGGATATTATCTGCGAAGCCTTTGACGATGCGGAAAGCAAGGCAATGCTGACCGGGCTTGTGCTTGAAAAAATGCCGGATAAGTTTCTTGTGGCGGCATCGGGTATGGCGGGATTCGGCAGTGCAAACACCATCAGGACACGCAGAATAGCAAAGAGATTCTATCTTTGCGGTGACGGAGTAAGTGACGTGCAGTCGGAAGGCAGTCTTGTCTCTTCCCGTGTAATGCTTTGTGCCGCTCATCAGGCACACACAGTCCTGCGTATTTTAGCAGGAAAATTTGAAATTTAAAGAAATAAGGAGATAAAAATGAACAACGATAAACTGATAATAGGCAGACACGAATTCAACTCCCGTTTTATTCTCGGCTCAGGTAAATATTCCATGAAGCTGATCGAAGCCGCCGTAAAGGATGCAGGTGCAGAGATTATCACTCTTGCGGTTCGCCGTGCAAACACAAAAGAGCAGGAAAGCATCCTCGATTACATCCCCGAAGGAGTTACCCTGCTTCCCAACACAAGCGGCGCAAGAAATGCGGAAGAGGCTGTCCGCATTGCAAGACTCGCCCGTGAGCTTGGATGCGGTAACTTTGTGAAGATCGAGATAATGCGTGATTCCAAGTATCTGCTTCCCGATAATCAGGAAACAGTCAAGGCTACCGAGATCCTTGCCAAAGAGGGTTTTGTGGTAATGCCGTATATGTATCCCGACCTGAATGTTGCCCGTGACCTTGTGAATGCGGGTGCTGCAACCGTTATGCCTCTGGCTTCTCCCATCGGATCAAACAAGGGACTTACCACAAAAGAGTTTATCCAAATTTTGATCGACGAGATAGACCTGCCTGTCATTGTGGATGCAGGCATCGGCAGACCTTCTCAGGCTTGCGAAGCAATGGAGATGGGAGCTGCCGCAATCATGGCAAACACCGCCCTTGCCACAGCCGGTGATTTGACGATGATGGCTTCTGCCTTCAAGAGCGCCATTGAAGCAGGACGCAAGGCATATCTTGCGGGACTTGGCAGAGTGCTGACCCGTGGCGCATCGGCTTCCGATCCGCTGACAGGCTTCCTTCGGGATTAAGAGGTGAAAGCTTATGGAAAATCAATTTTTTGTGGATTCGGAGCATCTGTCGCCGGAGGCGCTTGCAAAGAAACATCGTCTTGAAACCGATCCGTCCTCCCGAAAAAACCATATGGAATATCTGCCGGGGATGGAAGTGATCGAGTCGGATATAAGTGCAAACGTGATGGCGCAGATGAACTCCTACGATTATTTAAAATATACTGCAGTTGACGTTAAGGCGGCTTTGGAGCACGATACCTGCACTGTTGAGGACTTCAAAGTACTCCTTTCACCAGCGGCAGAGCCATTCCTTGAACAGATGGCACAGAGAGCAAGACTGGAAACAAGC
>JAFSHJ010000252.1 GCA_017440425.1 Oscillospiraceae bacterium
GGGTGTACAACAGCCTGCCCAACGAAGAAATCGACTACGAAAGTGATGTCACCGTCCATACCGACGGCCGTACCTACACCGTTCCCGCCGGCACTCAGATCCGTCTGACTCCTGGTGAGAGCATCCATGTGCAGCAGTATCTGTACCATGATTTCTCCGTGGAAGAGGGCAGCGGCCCGGTTCTGTTGGGCGAGGTTTCCCAGTGTAACGATGATAACACCGATAACCGCTTCCATCCCCCTGTGGGACGCTTCCCCGAGATCGAGGAGGATGAGCCTCCCTACCGTCTGCTGTGCAACGAGTATCCCGCTGCAAAATGAAAATAAAAATAAAACACCCCGACAGATTTTCAAAGTCCGTCGGGGTGCGTTTTTTAAACAGAATTAAAATGCAAAATATTTTTCACGCTGCTTTTTCATTCTGCCGCCAATGAACTCAAGGGTCTCTTTGGCGCCCTCAACGCCGCAGACATAGTCCTTCATGGCACGCCCCTCCTCAAAACAGAGGTCGTTGTGGAGGGGGAAGAATTCATTCAGCAGGAAGCAGGCGTATTTGGAGAGCCGCAGGTCTCCCACAAGACGGAACTCGGCGCTGATGGTGTCCACCGCAACGCTGTATTTGTCTTTGATGGATGCAATGAGCTGCTCGGTGGTGTTTTCGGGGGAGAACACCATAGTGGAGGCAATGTGAGAGCCTCTGTTGTTGACGGAAGAGTGGCTGTCGGTGGAGCCAACGATGGGGAAATCGTAGCCTTTGGCTCTCATCTCGTAATATTTCTGTGTCTGGAAGCCGTTGTGCTCGTAGTATACCTCGCCGCCAAGCACCTCGAAGGCATCGAAGGGTTGGGTCTCCAGCATATAGTTGATGAGGTTTTCGGGGATCTGATAGACGTTGGATATCCAATAGGGATGGGGGAAGATGCCCAGACCTTCTGCGGCACGGATGTGGTTGAATATCCACACGCAGGAGGCGTAGGTGAACTTTTCAATGCCGTCGGGGATGTTGAGGGTCTCTGCAAGCTCGGTCACCTGACGGTGATATTCATCGAGAGTGATGGTGTCGGGGCAGGGGAAGCCTTCAAAGGAGCGGAACTCCTTGCCGTCTCCGAGAACTCTGTTCTGGTCGCTGCTGTCGATGAGTGCGTTGACAGAATATTTTCCGCCGAAGTTGACGATGTGGGTGTCGTTGATGTAGCCTTCCACCTTTGGCATGTGCACCTCTTCGCCCTGAACAATGTTCAATTCAATGGGTACGTCCTTGTAGGCGGCAATTGCCTTGAGGGAGGAGGCGTAGCAGCCGTGGTCGGAGATGACGATGAAATCGTAGCCGGTTTTGCGGTAGTTGGCACAGACGATATCGGGCGCCTGATTACCGTCGGAATAGCAGGTGTGCATATGCAGGTCACCGATGAAGGGATATCTGCCGCAGAGGTCTTCCGACAGCGCGTAAACACTCAGCTGCAGCACCCGTTTGTCGGTATCGCTGTTCACAAAACGCAGAAAATACTGCTGTTCTTTCGGGAAGACATAGTTAAGGGTTATTGTGCCGTCGGCGGCAACCTCAAAAGCTGCGGTATTGTTGTTTTTTCTCTCGGGAAAATCGCGGATGGCACCGTCCTCAAGACCGAGAACAAACAAAGTCAGCTTTTCGCTATCCTTCAGCGCAGCGTGTTCGCCAAGCGGCTTCACGGTGATTTTAACCTCTTTGCCAACGGGAAAAACTTTTGGGAATATATCGTAATTATGCAGTTCGTTTTTCAAGAAATCCAACCCCTTATAGATGATATCGTAGAAATAGAATAGCACAAAAACGCAAAAAAGTCGAGAGGTTTTAATTTAACTTCCCGACTTTTGAGTTTTGTTTTAAAAATGTTGTTATCTGCCGTAATATTCGTCCAAAACGCTGTTGACAGTGTTAGCCCAAATAACCAGATTTTCAGGTTTACCCGATACGGTGGTGATATCCTTCAGCACAAACTCACAGGGACAGCCGTATTTAATGCAAGCCTTCACGGTTTCTTCTGTTTCTTTGCGGATAACATCAGGGTCGGTGGAGGAGGCCACGTGAGCGGGATTGGGTTTTCTTGCAAAAACAAAGTCTTTGCCAATCTGCTCAGCGCAGGTTTCAATCTTTGCCCAAGGGGAAACACCAAGCTTGCGCAGGTTGGAGATGGTTTTGAGCATTTCAATTCGGTCATCAAGGGGTTCGCAGCAACCGTAATAGGTGTAGGCACAGCGCTCTGCCAGCGGTTTTATGTAATCCAGCTCAAATTCCTTGAACATTGCGGGCGAGACGCAGGAGAAGGGCTGTGCTGTGCCACGAAACCAGGTGGCTTTTAATCCGTCATCCGCAACGCCGGATATCATTCCGGGGGTGCAATGCAGGTTAAAGGTCTCATTGTGGACAGAGAGGTTGGCTTCAACGAAATCCATCTCTGCGGCGGCACGCTCAACCAGTTTTTGCATTATGCGGTGAAGGTGTTCGGGGCGGTCATAGAGATCTTCATAAATAGGCTCAACACCACGGAGAAATGAGATATCATCCCAAAATGCATAGCCGAAATAACCGTGTCCCACAAACTTAACAGGCATTGTGTCACCCAAAAGTTCGGTATAATAGTTCACATATTCCTCATCTTTTTCGGGGTGGAGAGCAAAGGAGGGCGGGTTTATGAGATCAACGGAGGATTCGTCCTCAAGAACATCTTTGAAGATGTGGGCACAGCGTGTGGTGCGGTTAGCCCCCGATTCCGCGTGTATCTCCTGACGGGACACACCCAGCGGAGAGCGGGTGTAGCAGCTGGATACTATGTGGTAGGCAGGCATGAGCACATCGGAGTTAAAGTGCTCTTTTTTA
>JAFSHJ010000253.1 GCA_017440425.1 Oscillospiraceae bacterium
TCATCACAGAGCTCAGAAAAACTCCGACCTACCGAAACGCGGAACACACCCTCTCTGTGCTCACCAAAACCTCCAACGTGGTATACGGCAAAAAGACCGGCAACACCCCCGACGGACGCCGTGCGGGCGAGCCCTTTGCTCCCGGTGCAAACCCCATGCATAACCGTGAGGTAAACGGTGCGTTGGCATCCCTCAACTCCGTTGCCAAAATTGATTATGACGATTGCCGCGACGGTATCTCCAACACCTTCTCCATCACACCCGAGGCTCTCGGTCACAGTGATGAGGACCGCATCGTCAATCTCTATATGATGCTGGACGGCTATTTTGCAAAGATGGCTCACCACATCAACGTAAACGTGCTCAACAAAGAGACACTCATAGATGCCTACAACAATCCCGATAAGTACCCCAACCTCACAATAAGAGTATCGGGCTATGCTGTACACTTCCACAAGCTCTCTAAGGCACAGCAGAGAGAAGTTATCAGCAGAACGTTCCATCAGCAGATATGAGCAGAACAGGTAAGATACATTCCCTGCAGAGTTTCGGCGCAGTAGACGGTCCGGGAATACGCTTTGTGGTGTTTCTAAGCGGCTGTCCGCTTCGCTGCGGATGCTGTCACAACCCCGACACGTGGGATATGGGCAGCGGCGAAGAGATGTCTGCGGAGGAGATATTCAACAAGCTGATACGCTATAAGGAATATTTCGGAGAAGAGGGTGGAATCACTCTCTCCGGCGGTGAGCCGCTGATGCAGACCGACTTCTGCATTGAACTGCTGGAACGCTGCAAGTCTGCAGGCATAAACACCTGCATCGATACATCAGGCTGCATCCTCAACGATGAGGTGTGTCGACTTATTGATCTGTGCGACCTTGTGCTGCTGGATATAAAATACACCAACGATGAGGATTATCTCCGATATGCGGGATGCTCCTACAAAAGTGTGCTGGATTTTTACGATCTGCTCATCCAAAAGCAAAAACCTATGTGGCTGCGTCAGGTGGTTTTGCAGGGGCTCAACGATACCGAGCAAAACCGTAACGAGCTTCTGCGTCTCAAAAATGAGAGCGGCGGACTTGTTAAAAAGGTGGAACTGCTTCCTTTCCGCAAGATATGTCAGACCAAATACGATGCCATGGGCATTGAGTTCAGATTCAAAGATATCCCCGAAGGAAAAGACGGAATAAAACTGCTATAATTAAAAGCACCTATGATAATGTCATAGGTGCTTTTTGTTTGGTAAAATCATTGTTTTTTGGCCGGGATCTCGGAATTTTTAAGCTGCTTCAGCACCGCAATACCGATGGGAAGGGAGATGCCGAGAGAAAGCAGATCTGCAACCGATTGCGAAAGTTGTATGCCGACGAGCGGATCGCCTCCGCAGGCAGAAATTACAAGAGGAAGAAGCAGAACAATGGGGACGAAAGTGAGTCCCTGACGTGCCATTGCAACCACCGTTGCACGGACGGTCATGCCGATGTTCTGCAGCAGCATGTTGCAGAGGATGACCCAGGACATCAGCGGGAAGGTGAGAAGCTGCGCGCGGAACGTAAATGCGGCAATTTCTGCAGCAAGAGGACTTGTGCAGGCAACGGTTTTGATGATGGGTTCGGCAAAGATGAATCCGATAACGGTGATTATCAGCAAAGCCACGACAGCAACCTTCACGCAGAAATAATATGCCTTGCAGACGCGGTCATATTTGCCGGCACCGTAGTTGAAGCCGCAAACCGGCTGGAATCCCTGACCGAAACCGATGAGTGCGGAGGAGAGGAAGAGCATCAGCTTGGAGGTGCCGGTCATGGCAGCCTGTGCCGCATCTATCATAACGTCGCTGACAAGATAGATGCCGACGGCATGGTTGAGGCAGGTGGTGGCAAGGCTGGCAAGTCCCTGACGGGCAAGGGAGGGGAGACCGCCCTGAAACACGCCCTTGAGATAGTAGAATTTTGGGGAGAAGTTTTTAAGGTTTATCTTTATGTTGTCGCTGCGGATGAGTGCGATGAACAGAAGTATAAGGCTGACACACTGGCTTGCGGAGGTGGCAAGAGCTGCACCTGCAATGCCCATTCCTGCGCCGAAAGGCACGGTGACAGCGCTGCCGAAGATGACATCACCCTTGGAGAAGATGAGCAGGGGGTCAAGCACAATGTTGAGCACCGAGCCTGCGGTGAGTCCAAGCATTGCAAAAAACGCGTTGCCCTGCATTCTCAGCTGGTTGTTGAGCACTACAGAACCCATCATAACGGGGGCACCAATGAGAATATATACCATATAATCAACGGTGGCGGCGATGGTGGCTTCGGTTTTTGCACCGAGGATAACAGCCAGCGGATTGCGGAAAATTATGCCGAAAACAGCAAGAAAAATGCCGATGGAAACGGCATAGACAAAGCCGGTGGTCGCCATAATTTCGGCATCCTTGTAGTCCCTTCTGCCGAATGCACGGGAAATGTAGTTGCCGGAGCCGTGTCCGAAGAAAAAGCCGAAGGCCTGAATAATGGACATCAACGGCAGCACAACGCCAACTGCGGCAACCATGCTGTCGTTTTCCAGCTGACGTACAAAAAGTGTATCCACCAGATTATAAAAGGTGGTTATCAGCATACTTATAATAGTGGGAACTGCCAGCTTGCAGACGAGTTTTTCTACGGGCTGGGTGGTCATCTGTATGAATTTCTCGTCGCTGGCAGAGTTTTTTGGCAGGTTTTGGGACATAAACATCTCTCGATTCTCAAAAAATATCGTTTAGTTAATTTTATAACCA
>JAFSHJ010000254.1 GCA_017440425.1 Oscillospiraceae bacterium
AAGCCGAAGATAACCATATGTTCATTGAGGCAGAGCTGACCAAACGCATCGGCGATGCGGGCAAGCGTCTGCACACCGCAAGATCCAGAAACGATCAGGTTGCTGTGGATATCCACCTCTATCTCAAAAAAGAGCTGCAGAAGATCCCTCCGATGATCGAAAAACTCATCAAAATTCTGCTTGTGAAGGCAGAGCAGGGCGCAGATATGGTAATGCCCGGCTACACCCATCTTCAGCGTGCACAGCCCATAACCTTCGGTCATCACCTGATGGCTTATGCTCAGATGTTCCTGCGCGATATCGACAGATTCAAGGACGCTTTGAAGCGCATTGACGAAATGCCCCTCGGAAGCGGCGCTCTCGCAGGCACCACCTATCCCATTAACCGTGAAATTACAAGAAAGCTGCTCGATTTCAAACGAGTAAGCGCAAACTCCCTTGACGGCGTTTCCGACAGAGACTTCTGCCTGGATGCCGCCTATGCCATGTCGGTGCTGATGATGCACCTCTCCCGTTTCTCCGAGGAGATAATCCTCTGGTGCTCCTGGGAGTTTAAATTCATCGAGCTGGACGATGCTTTCTCCACCGGCTCCTCCATTATGCCCCAGAAAAAGAATCCGGACATTGCCGAACTGGTAAGAGGCAAGACCGGCAGAGTTTACGGCGACCTCACCACATTGCTGACCATGATGAAAGGTCTGCCCCTTGCATACAACAAGGATATGCAGGAGGACAAAGAGGCTGTGTTCGATGCTTTGGATACAGTTAAAATGTGCCTTGAGGTGTTCACTCCCATGATCGAGACAATGCGCCCGCTGCCCGAAAACATGCGTGCGGCTGCCGCAAGAGGCTTCATCAACGCAACAGACTGCGCTGACTATCTTGTTAAAAAGGGTATGGCCTTCCGCGATGCCTACAAGATCACCGGCCAGCTGGTTGCAGAGTGCATCGACCTCTCTCTCACATTGGAGACACTTCCCCTTGAAAACTACAAGAGCAAGACCGAGCTCTTTGATGATGGAATATACAAAGCTATCTCCCTTGAAAAATGCGTTAAGGACAGAGGCTGTCTGGGCGGTCCCGCAACGGTGATGAACCAGATCAAACAGGTCAAGCTTCTGCTGGGAGACTAAACCCCGAACTGTGGAAAGGAAAGGATAATTACAATGGTTAGTGTTGGAATAATCGGCGCAACCGGATATGCCGGCGCAGAGCTGGTTCGCATTTTGATAAACCACCCCGAAGTTGAAATTGCCGCAATGAGCTCCGTCACCTACGAGGGAAAATCCCTTGCGGAGATATTCCCCAACTTTGAGGGTATCACCGACGAGATACTCACCGATATGGACACCGTTGTGGAGAGATCCGACGTCGTCTTCGCATCTCTGCCCCACGGACTCAGCGAGCCCATTGCCCGCAAGTGCTACGACAAGGGCGCACTTTTCATCGATCTCGGCGCGGATTTCAGACTCTACGACGAGGAAGACTACAAAAAGTGGTATAAACTGGAATATAAAGACCCCGAGCTCCACAAAGAGGCTGTCTATTCCCTCTGCGAGCTGTGCAGAGAGAAGACCAAAAACACAAAGGTCATCGGCAACCCCGGCTGCTATCCCACCAGCATCTCCCTCGGTCTTTACCCCCTGCTTAAAGCGGGCGTTGTGAGAACCAACTCCGTTATCATAGATTCCAAGTCCGGCGTCACCGGCGCAGGCAGAGGTCTCACCCTCGGCACACACTATCCCGAGTGCAACGAAGCCATCTCCGCCTATAAGGTTGCCGCTCACCGCCACACCCCCGAAATTGAGCAGATGCTCTCCGAAATTGCAGGCGAAAAGGTGACCATCACCTTTGTTCCTCACCTGCTTCCCGTAAACAGAGGCATTCTCTCCACCATCTACGTGGATCTCACCAAGGATATCTCTGCGGCTGAAATCAGAAAGCTCTACACAGATGCTTACGCAAACGAAAAGTTTGTCCGCGTGCTTCCGGAAGGCAGCTTTGCCAACATCCGCAACGTGCGCTGCTCCAACTATTGCGACATCTCCATCCACCCCGATCCCAGAACAGGACGCGTTATCATCACCTCCGCCATTGACAACATGGTCAAGGGTGCGGCAGGTCAGGCAATACAGAACATGAACATCGCTCTCGGTTTTGCCGAGGATTGCGGACTCAATATGGTCCCGAACATCTTTTAAGGAGGCTGCGCTGAAATGAAAAGCACAATGACTTTTAAAACCACAGAAGGCGGAGTTTGCGCCGCCAAAGGCTTCACCGCTGCAGGAATCCACTGCGGCATCCGCAAAAACCGCACCAAGTATGACCTCGCTATGATAGTTTCCGACAGAAAAGCTTCTGCCGCAGCAGTATATACCACCAACAAGGTCAAGGGCGCTCCCATCGCCGTCACCAAAGAGAACATTGCAGACGGTTACGCAAGAGCCGTTATCTGCAACAGCGGCAACGCCAACACCTGCAACGCCGACGGTTTTGAAAAGGCCAGAATGATGTGCGATATCGCCGCAGATGCTCTCGGCATTTCCACAAACGATATCGTCGTTGCTTCCACCGGCGTTATCGGCCAGACTCTTCCCATTGAACCCATTGCAGAATACGCAAAGGCACTTGCAGAAAAGCTCTCCGCCGACGGCAGCGCTGATGCAAACCTTGCCATTATGACCACCGACACCCGCCAGAAGACCATCTCCATTGAGTTTGAGCTGGACGGCAAGATCTGCCACATGGGCGGAATTGCAAAGGGTTCCGGCATGATACATCCCAATATGGCAACAATGCTGGGCTTCATCACCACCGATGCCAACGTTGCTCCCGCAGCTCTGCAGAGCGCACTCAGCAAGTGCATCACCGATACCTTCAACATGGTAAGCGTTGACGGCGACACCTCCACCAACGATATGGTCTGCATCCTTGCCAACGGCGCCGCAGAAAACACCCTCATCGAGGACGAAGACGAGGTGTTTACTCAGGCTCTCTTCACCGTTTGCAGACACATCTCCCGTGAGCTTGCAAAGGACGGCGAAGGCGCATCCCGTCTTATTGAATGCACCGTTAAGGGCGCAGCAACAGAAAACGATGCAAGAATTGCCGCAAAAGGCGTTGTATCCTCCAGCCTGTTCAAGGCAGCCGTTTTCGGCGCCGATGCAAACTGGGGCCGCGTACTGTGCGCAATCGGATATTCCGGCGCAGAGTTCGATCCTCTCAAGGTTGACGTTGATATGGCTTCCTGCAAGGGCAGCTTCGCCGTTTGCCGCGCAGGCTACGGTGTAGACTTCTCCGAGGAAGACGCAAAGATCATCCTCAGCGAAGACGAAATTTTCATCAATCTGGATTTCCATCAGGGCGATGCCGAAGCCACCGCTTTCGGCTGCGACCTCACCTATGACTACGTTAAGATCAACGGAGATTACCGCACCTGATATCGGCGGTAAATGCAGGAGGAATTATGACAAACCAGGATAAAGCGCAGGTGCTTATAAAGGCACTGCCCTACATACAGAAATATTCCGGCAAGATCGTCGTTATCAAATACGGCGGCAACGCAATGACCAACGAGCACCTGAAAAACTCCGTTATGAACGACCTGATACTGCTCACTTTGGTTGGCATCAAGGTCGTGCTTGTTCACGGCGGCGGTCCCGAGATCTCCGAAATGATGAACAGACTTGGCATGGAATCCAAGTTCATCGGCGGATTGAGATACACCGATGCGGAGACCGCAAAGGTGGTGCAGATGGTGCTGGCAGGCAAGACCAACAAGGATCTGGTAGCTCTCATTCAGCGCAGCGGCGGCAGAGCCATTGGTCTTTGCGGAATTGACGGCGGCACTATTATGGCGAAAAAACACGAGGGCGAGCAGGATCTCGGCTTTGTTGGCGATGTCACCGACGTAGACCCCGCACTCATCCTCGATGCTTGGAAAAACGGCTACATCCCCGTTATCTCCACCGTCGGCTGCGACAGCGACGGCAACGTCTATAACATCAACGCAGACACAGCCGCTGCGGAGATCGCCGCAAAGCTGGGCGCCGAAAACATTATCCTCATGACAGACATAAGAGGACTTCTCCGTGACAAAAACGATGAGAGCACCCTCATCCCCGTGGTAAACGTCAGCGAAGTGCCCTATCTCATCCGTCAGGGTATCATCTCCGGCGGTATGATCCCCAAGATCGAATGCTGCGTTGAGGCTGTGAGACGCGGAGTTAACCGTGCATTCATCATCGACGGCAGAATAGACCACTCCATTTTGATCGAAATGCTCTCCGACGAGGGCATCGGAACAATGTTCCTTTGATTTGGCAGGAAGGAAGTAATTTGAAATGAACTATACACACAACGATGTTGTGGAGCTTTACGATAAATATGTTGCTCATACATACGGACGTTTTGCACTCACCGCCGTCTCCGGCAGCGGAGTAAAATGCACCGACAACGACGGCAAGGAATACATCGATTTCACATCCGGCATCGGTGTAAACGCTTTGGGCTTCTGCGATGAAAAGTGGTCCGAGGCTGTTGCCGAACAGAGCAAAAAGCTTAACCACACCTCCAACCTTTATTACACTCTCCCCGGCGGTCTGCTGGCAAAAGAGCTGTGCGAGCGCTCCGGCATGAGCTGTGTCTTCTTCGGAAACTCCGGCGCAGAGGCAAACGAAGGCGCCATCAAAGCCGCAAGAGCTTACAGCTTCAAAAAATACGGCGAGGGCAGAAACAAGATAATCTCTCTTGTCAACTCTTTCCACGGACGCACCGTCACCACCCTGGCTGCAACCGGTCAGGATCACTTCCACCAAATATTCTTCCCCTTCACCGAGGGCTTTGAATATGCCACCGCCAACGATATCGACAGCGTTAAGGCTCTTGTTGATGACAGCACCTGCGCCGTTATGATGGAGATGGTGCAGGGCGAGGGCGGAGTTATTGCGCTGGACAAGGATTTTGTTCAGGCTGTCCGTGCTCTCTGCGATGAAAAAGACCTTATCCTCATTGTTGACGAAGTTCAGACCGGCATCGGACGTACCGGCAAGCTGTTCGCATATCAGAACTACGATATCCTTCCCGACGTGGTCTCCTCCGCAAAGGGACTGGGCGGCGGACTTCCCATCGGCGCCGTGCTGATGAGCGAAAAAACCAAGGATTCCCTTGCATCCGGCGAACACGGCTCCACCTTTGGCGCAAACCCCATCTGCTGCGCAGGCGGTCTCGCCGTTCTTGAGCGCCTCACCGATGAATTCCTCGCCGAGGTTGCCGCAAAGGGCGAATATTTCCGCAAAAAGCTGCTGGCTATGCCCAAGGTCATCTCTGTAAGCGGACTGGGTATGATGATCGGAATCCAGCTTGAGGGCGCAGCCGCAAAAGCAGTTGTTGCCAAATGCCTTGAAAAAGGTTTGATGGTTCTTACCGCCAAGGACAAGGTAAGACTTCTTCCTCCGCTTGTCATTGATTATGAAGACATAGATGCAGGACTTGAAATTTTAGAAAACGTATTGAAGGAGTGCGAATAATGAACCACTTTTTGAAACTTCTCGACCACAGCTGTGACGAGATCACCGCTCTGCTCAACCTTGCAGATCAGCTCAAATATGAGAATAAGCACAACATCACCCATCACCACCTTGCAGGCAAGACCCTTGCAATGATCTTCACCAAATCCTCCACCCGCACCCGTGTTTCCTTCGAGACCGGTATGTATCAGCTGGGCGGATTTCCCATGTTCCTCTCCGGCAACGATCTTCAGCTGGGCCGCGGCGAACCCATTGCAGACACCGCACGCGTTCTCTCCAGATATGTTAACGGCATTATGATCCGTACCTTCAAGCAGCAGGACGTTGAGGATCTCGCCAAATACGGCAGCATCCCCATCATCAACGGTCTCACCGACTTTGCTCATCCCTGCCAGGTCCTCGCTGACCTTATGACTATCCGTGAGCACAAGGGCAGACTGGACGGCATCAAGCTCTGCTACATCGGTGACGGCAACAATATGGCCAACTCCCTCATCGTCGGCGGACTCAAGACCGGCATGAAGGTTTCCATCGGCACTCCCAAGGCATATCAGCCCGACCAGACCGTTCTGGATTTTGCCGCAGGCAACCCCAACTTCACCCTCACAGACGATATCTTTGAGGCTGCTGCAGATGCAGACGTTATCTACACCGACGTTTGGGCATCCATGGGTCAGGAAGGCGAAGCAGAAGAGCGCAAGAAGATCTTCAAGGGCTACCACATTGGCAAAGAGCTTGTTGCAGTTGCAAAGCCCGACGTTATGCTTCAGCACTGCCTGCCCGCACACCGCGGCGAAGAGATCTCCGACGAAATGTTCGAGGCACACGCAAACGAGATCTTTGACGAGGCAGAAAACAGACTCCACGCACAGAAGGCTGTTCTCCTCACTCTTATGAACCCCGATGCAATTAAATAATTTATTATATTGTTTGTGGAAAGAGAGAAACAAAAATGTTTGATATGAGTTTTTTCAGTCTTGAAGGCAAAAAGCAATCGTAACCGGCGGTGCGCAGGGTCTTTGCTACGGCATTGCAGACGCACTCCACACCGCAGGCGCAGAGGTTGCTCTTCTCGACATCTCTGACAAGGTGGTTGATTCCGCTGCAGAGCTTGGCAAGACCGGCGCTCCCGTTCACGCAGTTAAGGGTGACCTGAGAGACCTCGACAGCCTCAAAGCTGCCTACGCAGAA
>JAFSHJ010000255.1 GCA_017440425.1 Oscillospiraceae bacterium
ATTGCGGTAACATGCAATATTCGGCGAAGTTTGGATTGACCAAGTGAAGCAGCGGTGATGCCGCTGTGAAGTATCGTGCTTACGCACGATGTGAAGTTAAGTGTACCACTCACGCCCGCAGGCGCTTCACGATGCGAAGCATCACTTCACGCAACGAAGGTGTGCTTATCGTGCCGCAAGGCACACTTAGTTGAAAAGAAACACCTTTTGTCTGGTAGACAAAAGGTGTTTCTTTTCTGGTGGACGATAACGGGATCGAACCGCTGACCCTTCGCACGTCAAGCGAATGCTCTTCCAGCTGAGCTAATCGTCCATATTCAATTTGTCGTGTGCAATATATAATACACCAAAACAAGCCAAAAAGCAAGAGTTAAATTATAGCAAAACAAAAATTCATCTTTTTGCACTAAAACAATAAACATTATTATTCATATAGGAGAATTTGCCATAAAACACTTGACAACTTCAAAAACTCACCCAAAACCTATTGACATTCACACGAATGTGTGGTATTATCATTACGATGTGTATTGGATAGTCGATACGCAGCTCATCGTACGATGAAAAGTGAAGAAAGAATTGTTAAAGAAGGAGGGTGACAAAGGTGAATATCTGCTTCCCGGGGACAGTGATACCGCGAAACGGCAAAAAGGCTTCCGAGTTGTTTGAGGGTTTATTTTTTGTTACAAAAGGCATCACGTTGTCGCAGGTGCGCGAGATAACCGGTCTTGACACCACCTCCATCCAGAACTGGGTGGTGAGAGGCTGGGTGCAGCATCCCGTGGATAAACGTTACGGCGCAAACCATCTTGCAAGAATAATGCTTATCAACATGCTCAAGACGGTTACTCGGCTGGAACACGTTGCCAAAATAATGACATATATAAACGGAAGTCCCGAATGCAGAGAGGATGATGTTATATCCGAGACGGAATTATATATTGCCGTCTGTGATATACTTGATACTGCGGACTACGAAACCATTTTGTCACCCTCTGCCCTTGATGGGGTAATAAAGCGCATCCTTCGCGGCTACTCCGAGCCGTTCATCGGCGCACGCACAAGGCTGGAAAACGGAATAAAGCTTATACTTTTCTATTATTCCGCATCAATTATAAAGGTGCGTGCCGACAAACTGGCTCAGGAGCTGGAGCTTGGCGGTGATCTGCCCGATTGTGTGTTGTCGGTGCAGCTGGATCCCGCATTCAGCGATGAGCTTTGAGGGTGTTTTGAGCAAACTATAAAAAGGAGGGTTTATTATGTTGGAATGGTGGAACAATCTGTCTCTTGTGAGCCAGATATTCACCGCAATGGCCGTGCCTGCAACCGTTGTCATGATAATCCAGGCGCTTCTTCTGCTTTTGGGCATTGGCGGCGGCGACGGTGACGTGGATGTGGACGATATCTCCGATATCGACGCCGAAGCCAGCGAGGGACTTTCGCTGATAAGCGTGCGGGGCATTGTTGCATTCTTCTCGGTGGGCGGCTGGGCAGGTCTTGTCTGCGACACGGGCGAGCTTCCCGTGGTGATATCCGTGCTGATCGCAACTGCGGCAGGTCTTGCGGCAATGATCGGTGTGGCGCTGCTTTTCAAAAGCATTATGAAACTGCAGACCAGCGGAAACATTGTAATTCAGAATGCGGTTGGCAAAACCGCAACGGTGTATATCCCCATCCCTCCCCGCAAAGAGGGACGCGGCAAGGTGACCGTGCTTGTGCAGAACAGATTTGTGGAGCTTGAGGCAATGACCGAGGACGAAAGATGCCTTGAGACAAATGAAACAGTAACCATCTGCGCTGTTGCAGATACAGGTACCGTAATTGTCTGCGGTGCCAATAAAACAGATGATAAAAAGGACATTCAGAAAGGAGTTTCAAAATGGGTTTATTAACAACAAGTTCTCTTCTCTATGCGGGCGGAGGAATGAATCCCGGAGTGGTATTTCTTATCGTAGTGCTGGCAATTTTGGTTTTCACAACCGTTGTTGTCATCCTCTCAAGATACAGAAAATGTCCCTCCGACAAAATTATGGTAATCTACGGTAACACCGGCAGCAACAAGGACGGCACTACCCGAAGCGCAAAATGTATCCACGGCGGCGCCGCATTCATCGTGCCCGTGTTCCAGGCCTATGAATACCTGGATCTGACACCTATCTCCATTCAGGTGGACCTTAAAAACGCACTTTCCAAGCAGAACATCCGAATCGACGTTCCCTCCCGCTTTACCGTGGGTATCTCCGTTGAGCCGGGCATTATGCAGAACGCTGCAGAGCGTCTGCTGGGTCTCAAGCTCTCCGAAATTCAGGAGCTTGCAAAGGATATCATCTTCGGTCAGCTCCGTCTGGTCATTGCAACCATGGAGATCGAAGAGATCAACGCCGACCGCGACAAATTCCTCTCCGCTGTCTCCAACAACGTGGAGACCGAGCTTAAAAAGCTGGGTCTGCGCCTCATCAACGTTAACGTAACAGATATCTCCGACGAATCCGGATATATTTCCGCTCTCGGTAAAGAAGCTGCCGCAAAGGCTATCAACGATGCAAAGATCTCCGTTGCCGAAGCCGACCGCTCCGGTGCCATCGGTGAAGCCAACGCCAAGAGAGAACAGCGTATTCAGGTCTCCTATGCGGATGCCGAGGCTATCGAGGGTGAAAACCAGGCAAAGGCAACCATTGCTGAATCCAACGCAACACTCATCGAAAAGCGTGCAGAGGCTCAGCGCCGTGCAACAGCTGCAGAAAAAATTCAGACCGCCCGCGCTCTGCAGGAGGCATATGCCGCCGAGCAGGAAGCCGAGCAGGCAAGATATATGCGTGAGAAAGCCGCTCTTGAGGCTGACATTCTTGTAAAGACCGAGATCGAAAAGCGCCAGAAAGAGCTTATGGCTGAAGCTGAAGCAGAGCAGATCCGCCGCAAGGCAAGGGGTGAAGCCGATGCTATCTACGCAAAAATGGAAGCAGAAGCACGCGGTATGCAGGAGATGCTCACCAAGCAGGCTATCGGTTTGGGCGAGATCGTCAAATCTGCCGGCGGCGAAGCCAACGACGCTATGCGCCTGATGATCGCCGATAAGCTGGAAGAGCTGACCAGGATCCAGGTGGATGCTATCAAGAACCTGAAGATAGACAAAGTTACCGTTTGGGACGGCATGAACGGCGGCAACGGCACACCCACCACCGCAAACTTTCTCTCCGGAATGCTCAAATCCGTTCCCCCGATGAACGAGATGTTCAACATGGCCGGCATGGAGCTCCCCGAGCTGCTGGGCAAAAAGGCGGAAGCTGCAGAGACCGAACAGCAGTAATCCCCCGCTCTATCCTTAAAAATCACACATCCCTATAACACAGACGGGGCATCCTCCTTGCGGAGGGTGTCCCGTTTGTGTTGCAAATGCTTTGCATCGGATATTTTCATTGTTCGTCGCTTGTCTGCGGAGAGGAAAAGTGGTATAATAATCGCGAAATAACTTATTCCCCGGAGAGACAAGATGAAAAAGGCATATATCTTTGCGGCGATATCCATCTTTTTTTGGTCTACTGCCGCCGTTATCTCAAAACTGCTTTTAAATAATTATGACAGCTTTCAGGTGCTGTGGGCAAGTGCTTTCTTTGCAGCCATCGCCCTGCTTGCCGTAAACATCTTCACCGGCAACATTAAAAACCTGAAGCACTACAAGCTCAAGGACTACCTGAAGATAGCTCTCATGGGTATTCCCGGCACGTTTTTATATTATGTCTTCTATTATTCAGGCAACGCAATAATGCCCGCATCCCAGGCATTTATCATAAACTATCTCTGGCCCATTATGAGCGTTGTTTTTGCGGTTATAATACTTAAAGAAAAGCTCACTCTGCGCAAGATCCTCGCCTTTATCATCTCTTTTATGGGCGTATTCATCGTTATGGCGGGCGACCTCAGGCAGATCGATCCCAACATCATCCTCGGTGCGGTGCTCTGTTTCCTCGGTGCGGTTGCCTACGGTTTGTTCACCGCTCTCAACCAAAAATCCGCCTATGACAAGCGCATCTCAATGATGATAAACTATTTCGTCACCTTTGCTCTCACCACCGTCATCAACCTAGCCAACCACAACCTCTTCCTCCCCAACCTTACGGAAACGGCAGGTTTTGTTTGGAACGGCATGCTCAACATGGCCACCGCCAGCACGCTGTGGATAATTGCGCTGGGACTTGGTAAAACCGCAAAGATATCCAACCTTGCCTATATCACCCCGTTTTTGTCTCTCACCTGGATAGCTCTCATACTCAAAGAGGAGCTGAACGTCTTTTTCATCATCGGTCTCATTATTATCGTGCTGGGCATTTTCGTTCAGCTCAAGGACAAAAAGCAGCCGGCAAAAGCTGCAAAATAAGTTTCCAAAACATATTAGTCAAGGAGGTGTCGGACACTGGAAAACTACGAATACGACGAGCGCATTCTGCGCCTGCGTGAAAAGACGGGAACTCTCCCACTGCAGCCCGGTGTATATCTAATGAAGAACAAGTCCGGCACCGTCATCTACGTCGGCAAGGCCAAGCTGCTGAAAAACCGCGTCTCTTCATACTTCCGCTCCCTTGAAAAGCATCTGCCGAAGGTTGCAAAGATGGTGGAGAATGTAGAGGATTTTGATTTTATCGTCACCACCAGTGAGCTGGAAGCACTTGTACTGGAGTGCTCGCTCATCAAACAATACAACCCCAAATACAACATTCTGCTCAAAGATGCCAAGGGCTACAACTATATCCGCATCAGCGACCCCGAAGGCTGGAGCCGCATCACCTGCGAAAAGACCCGCAAGGAGGACGGCGCTGAATACATCGGCCCGTTCACCAGCTCTTTTATTGTGAAGGAGACGGTGGAGGAGGTCAACCGTGCCTTTATGCTGCCCACCTGCACCCGTCAGTTTCCCGAAAGCATTGGCAACGAGCGCCCCTGCCTCAACTATCACATCAAGCGCTGCAGCGGTGTCTGCACCGGCAAGATCTCCCTCCGTGAATACCGCGAGACTGTTGACCAGGCCGTTCAGCTAATTAAAAACGGTCACAGTGCCGTTGTGGAAGGTTTGACCGAGCAGATGAATGCTGCGGCAGAAAACCTCGATTTCGAAAAGGCTGCCGCTCTCCGTGACCGCATCCGTGCCTTGGAGCGTGTCACCGAGCAGCAGCGTGTGGTTCTCTCCGGCGGTGTGGATTCCGACGTTATCGCCACCGCTGCGGGCGGAGGTATCTGCTGTGTTTCCATGCTGATATTCCGAAATTTCCGTCTCACCGACAAGCGTGACTTTTTCTTCGACGAGCCCGACTCCATCTCCGCTTTGATGGCGGAATTTATTGCTCAATATTACTCCGATGCCTCCCTTATCCCCAAGCGGCTGCTGCTGCGAGGTGAATGCGACGACATGACCCTGCTCACCAAGCTGCTCACCGAGCGCTCCGGCCACCGTGTGGAGATAACCCGTGCCCAACGGGGCGAACCCATGCGTTTTGCGGAGATGGCATCCCAGAACGCAGCACAAAGTCTCTCCACCCGCACAAGGCAGGATGGTCACTCCGGCTGGAGCGGCAAGGACGTTGCCGCCCTTAACGAGCTGGCAGAGCTGCTCTCCCTCTCCACTCCCCCCGAATATATTGAAGCTTACGATATCTCCAACATTGGCGGACAGACCATTGTTGGCGGCATGGTGGTGTTTGAAAGCGGCAAACCGCTGCGTTCCGCCTACCGCCGTTTTTCCATCCGTGACACCGTCGGCGCACCCGACGACTATGCATCTCTGCGCGAAGTTATCTCCCGCAGGATAAGCGAATTCCGTGCCGCCCGTGAACGCGGCGACACAAGCGGCTTTGGAAGAATGCCCGACCTCATCCTTTTGGACGGCGGTGCGGGACAGCTCTCCACCGTTTTGCCCCTGCTCACCTCCGAGGATTTTCATCCTCCCGTTTTTGGCATGGTTAAAGACAAAAAACACCGCACCCGTGCCATTGCCGCCACCGGCGGTGAGATAACCATCAGCGCTCACCGTCTTGCTTTTGCGCTGGTGAGCACCATTCAGAACGAGACCCACCGCTATGCCGTCAGCTATGCAAGGCGCTCTCACACCAAAAAATCTTTTGAGCTCTCCCTCACCAAGGCTCCCGGTATCGGTCCCGCAAGGGCGAAGGCGCTCCTTCAGCAGTTCAAAACGATCTCCGCCATCAAATCCGCATCTGCGGAGGAGCTTTCCGCCGTGAAGGGAATGTCCCTATCTTTGGCACAGCAGCTTAAGGATTTCTTCGAACGGGAAGACTGACCGATATCTGCGCTGTTTGAATGCATCCAAAAACATAGACTGCCCCGCACCGACAAACTCGGTGCGGGGCGGCGTCTTTTCGCCCTGCGGTCACACCGCAGAGTCTATGTTTTTTCGTTTGGTTCAAGCCTGCAGATATCGGTCAGTCGGATCATTCCTCCGCATTGACGAGCCATTCAAAAGCAATGCGTTCATCGCCGTTTTTACGGAGATAGATTATTCCGCAAGGAGAAAAGCCGCTCTTGGTGAGCATCCTCTGCATGGCTTTGTTGTCGCGGTGGGTATCGATGCGGATGCTTTCAAAGCCTTCGCTGCGGGCACGTTCTTTGATTTGTGCCGTCAGCTTTGGCGCAACCCCCTGACCGCGCACTCTGTCTGCCACCGCCACACGGTGCATTGCAATATATTTTCCCTCATCGCCGGTCAGCCATTTTCCGTCGTAAATTTTGTCGTAATCCGGTTCGCCGTCGGTGAGAACCGTCACCGTGGCGCAAACTCCCCGGTCATCGGCAAACACCCAGCAGTTTTCCTCACGGATATCCTCCAGCACGACCTCATCGGAGGGATAGCCGTTGACCCACTGCACTACTCCGTTTTGCTCCATAAACCCGCGTGCCTGCGCCATTATCCGCGAAATATCTGCAAGGTCGCTCTCTTTTGCTTTTCTGAATATCATAATTTACTCCTCAATATCTTCCGCCCTGCTCGGTCACGGTATATCCCCGCTCACGCAGCGTGTTTACAATTCCGTTTTCGTCCACCATATGAGCAGCGCCCACCACAAGGAACACCGTCATTCCGCGTTTGACATAGCTTTCAGCGGCATCCGCCATTCTCAGGTTGCGCACATCCAGCATCTGTGTAAAATATTCATCCACATACTGCCGCTCTTCCTCTGTCATCCCTGCCAGAGTTTCCTCATCTATCTTGTTGGACATTGCCGCCGGATCTCCCGTCTTCCAGCCGTTGAACAGCTCCTTTATCACCGCAGTCTGTTCTTCCACCGCATTTTCGGGGAGATAATCCTGCAGAAGCAGCTCTTGAAGTCCGTCCGAAAATCCGCCCATCATAGAATACTGGTATTCCACCGATTCTATCTGCAGCACGGTTTTACCGTCTATCTTTGCCTTTGCCAAAAGGTAGCTGTCCACGCCGTAATCATAGCTGAGTCCCGCCTTTTCCACGATCTCACCCTCGATCAGCGAGCTCCACATCATGGGCTTGTATCTATCGAACTGTGTGGAATAGATGCCCAGCTCCTTCAGCCGTGCCACGGCGCTGTTATAGCTCTCCTCACTGAGGTGGTCAGCTATTTTGGTGCCGTCGCTATACATAATATATTGCATTGCGCTCACCTGTTGCGCCATATCGTTTTCAAACTCCAATATATCGCACTCAACGGCAACCGCCTCCGAGCCGCTGTAGGCTTCCATGATGTGGGCAGGGAGCGGATAAGTATCGGCGGTGCAGGCGTGCATCGAACCAAGCAGATACACCTTTCCGCTATACTGTTCCGAGGTCACTTCCCAAAACAGCGGATCTATTGAGCTTTCACCCGTTTCAACTATACCTTCCGCTATTGTGGGCAGCGGTGCCTCCGCCTCGCCGAAGCCCGGCACAAAAATGCATCCCGAAAGCAATGCTGCCAGCTGAAGCACGGTCAACAATATCGCCGTCAGCTTCAAAATTTGTTTTTTCTTCATTGCTGTACCCCTCACTTTTTTCTTTATTTGATTATATCATAATATATGTGTCTAATTCAAACATTCAATAAAAACATTATTAATTTTTGCCTTTTTTGCGGAGCTTTCTGCCGAAAAAACCGCTTTTTCCCTCTGTTTATGCCAAAAAAGCACTTTTAAAATATTTTTCCGAAATTTCGTAAAAAACCCTTGACATTTGCATTTTTATTTGATATAATAATCAAGCGATGTGAGGGAAGCATCCCACACAAAGCAAAACAGAATATGTGCGGCAGTGCTGGAATAGGCAGACAGGCACGTTTGAGGGGCGTGTGTCGTATGGCGTGTGAGTTCAAGTCTCATCTGCCGCACCAAAAAGAAACGACAATTTTCGACAGAAGATTGTCGTTTCTTTTTGTTCTTTTCACTTTTCTCTTTTCGTTCTTCTCTTTTCTCTAAAATTGTCGTTTTCGGAGAAAAGATAAGAGATGACACATAACGGAAGATGTGCAACTCTTTAAACGTGCGGATAACCTGCTGAAATCTATCCATCTAACAGAGCATCCTATTGCTTTCTGCCTTTTTACCTCATCTCCCCTAAACAACCATTGATTTGCAAAAAACTTCGTGCTATAATTTATTTTGTATGTATAAAAAGCGTTCCCCCTTTATATTATCGGAGAAACGGAGAAAAATATGTCAGTAATGATCAAGTGCAAGATGTGCGGAGGCGACCTTGCTCTTACCGAGGGCAGCTCTCTTGCCGTTTGCGAATACTGCGGCACCCAACAAACCGTCCCCTTTATGGATGACGAGAAGAAGCTTGTGCAGTTTGAACGTGCAGACCGTCTGCGCCGCAACTGCGAATTCGACAAGGCATCCGGCGTTTATGAGAGCATCGTTGCCGATTTTTGGCAGGAAGCCGAGGCCTATTGGGGTCTGGTGCTGTGCAAATACGGCATTGAATATGTCGACGACCCTGCCAGCGGCAAAAAAGTTCCCACCTGCCACCGCTCCTCTTTTGACAGCGTTATGGAGGACCGCAACTTTGAGCTGGTGATGGAAAACGCCTCCGATGAGACACGGAAAGTCTACCGCGAAGAGGCAAAACAGATCGAAGAGATACGCAAGGGCATCATCGAGGTCTCCGTGAAAGAGGAGCCCTACGATATCTTCATCTGCTACAAAGAGACCGATGCGAACGGACAGCGTACCGTGGATTCCGTTATGGCACAGAGCATCTACGATTCACTGACACAAAAAGGCTACCGAGTCTTCTTCTCCCGCATCTCGCTGGAGGATAAGCTGGGTCAGGAATACGAGCCCTATATCTTTGCGGCACTCAACTCCGCAAAGCTGATGCTGGTCATCGGCACAGATTACGACCACTTCAATGCGGTTTGGGTCAAGAACGAGTGGAGCCGTTTCCTCAAGCTGATGGAAAAAGACAGCTCCAAACACCTCATTCCCTGCTACAACGGCATTGATGCCTATGATATCCCCAAGGAGTTCGGCAGGCTGCAGGCTCAGGATCTTGGCAAGATCGGTGCAACGCAGGATCTTCTCCGAGGCATCGACAAGCTCATCGCCGTAGCTCCCGCTCCCGTTCAGCAGGGTCCCGTTCTTCAGGCTGACGATATCAACCGCATCTATGTCTACAACTCCGCAATGGATGCGATGAAATCCAAAAAGATAAAAACCGTTAAAACCGCCGTGCAGAACTTTACCTCTCTCGGTGATTGGAACGATGCCAAAGCACAGCTGGCAAACGCACAGGCACGTCTTAAAAAGCTGAAACGCAAGAGACTTGTCCGCCGCCTTATCACATGGCTGCTCATCTTCTCCATCATCGGTGCAGGTGTTGGCGCTGTGCTCAAAGTGTTCTACGACGAAAAGATGGAAAAATATGAAGCCGGCATTTCTTATATGAACAAATGCGACTACTACGATGCATATAAAAAGTTCAACTCTATCAGCGGCTTCAAAGATGCAGATGAACTTGCAGCAGATATGCTGGACAAAGTCCGCACCTCCTCTGCCGCTTTGGAACAGCTTCAGGGAGAGTTCCGCTCCAACCTGCTCATTAACGCTACCGAAATATATTTCAGCTTTATGCCCTCCACCTCCAATGTTAACGGTGAAAAGCTCTGCACCGACAATGAATGGATCTACGTAGGTCCGGCTCTCGCCATTAACCATAAAGACCCTGCATCTATGGCAAGATATGCCGCCCCTAACATGGCAGAAAAGCTGATGGCCGGCGAAATAATAACCGACATTGACGGCAAAGTCGTCCACGATGCTGAAACCGGCAAAACCACCCTTGTGGATTTCGACGGCAACAGCTACACCTTCACCAAAAATGCTGACGGCATAACCATCAGCGGCGGCGACCTCTTCGGTGACGGCTTCAAACTCAGCTATTCCGGCGGAGGCAACGACGGTGCTGTTGATTCAGCACCCGAAGAAGAGATGACCCCCGAAATGATGGAAGAGCTGGGAATTCCCATTGAAAAAACCGACTTCTTCGACCTTTACATCATAGCTTATGAGCACATTGCCTACGCCTTTAACAGCGGTATGGTGCGCGACGACGGTGCAACTCTCGGCGGCTGGATGGATCACTACGCCTGCAACCTTAACTTCAACAACGAAGCACTCTCCGAGTTTGGTTTTGTGGTTATTGATCCCGAAGACTTCTCCTCCTACTGTTCCACCGGCGATCCCAACTGGATGCTCCACCTCATTCCCGACGCAGATTGGGAAAACAACGAAATTCTCGGCTACACCGTTGAGATCATCGGCAGCGGATGCCCCTACGACATTGCAGGATATTATCACACCAAATTCTAAAACATCAAGCCCTCCGAAACAAAATCGGAGGGCTTTTATTTATGCATTTTAAGCATTGTTCCGTTGTTTTTTGTTGTTGAAAAATCCGCAAAAATAC
>JAFSHJ010000256.1 GCA_017440425.1 Oscillospiraceae bacterium
ACCCTCCCTGGGTGTGCGCCAGAAATATGGCGTCATTGAGAAGAGGTTGGATATATCCGTTTGGTTTTCCAGCTGCAGCACCGATTTTACCTCGATTATGTCTGCGTATCGGAATCCCTCGTATTCGATGTCCTTCTCCTCGTTGGGATAGGGAGCGTCGTAGGCGATGCTCTTCATCTCCCAAAGATGCCCTGCAGCAGGCACCACATAGATGAAATACCCGCCCTTTTTCAGCACCCTGCGGAATTCCTCCTCCGCCAGCGGTGAGAAGCAGTTGAGCAGAATATCAACGGAGCTGTCCCTTATGGGCAGGTGAAAGGATGATGCCACCGCATATTCTATGCGTTTTTCCCGCTTTGCCGCATATTTCAGAATATCTTTGGAGATGTCTATTCCCGCCATCTGCGGAGATTTTTCCGCAGCTTCAAGCGCATGATATATTTCTGCCGTGTAATAGCCTTCGCCGCAGCCCGCATCCAGCAGAGTCACATCCTTTGGCGCAAGCTCCACCGTCGCATTGCACAGCGCATCTCGCAGCGGACGGTAATAGCCTTTATCCAAAAATGCCTTGCGTGCCGCCGCCATTGCCTTGTCGTCCCCCGGAGATGCGGAGCGTTTTTTGTTCACCGGCAGCAGATTCACATATCCGCTGGAGGCAATGTCGTAGCAATGCCCCTTGGGGCATACGTAGTTTTTGTCTCCCCGTGTCAGCTCCGATGAGCATATGGGACAGAGAAACAGGCTCATTTTTCCACCTCTCAAACTTATTTCAAGCAGTCAAGCAGCGTTTCCGCCACATACTGCGCATCTTCTTCCGTCATTTTGCCGTGTATAGGCAGAGATATCTCTCCGCAATACCTTCGGATGGCGTTGGGGCAGGCATCCTCCGAAAAACCCAGGTTTTTATATGCCGTAAGCAGCGGAAGCGGCTTAAAGTGCACGTTGCAGCACACTCCTCGCTCCGCCATTGCCTGCACTATCCCGTTGCGCCTTGCTTCGTCGCCTCCCACGTTCACCATATAAAGGTGTCGGTTGGATTCAAAGTTTTCGCCGCTGTGGGGAAGTGTCTCCACCCTGCCTGCAAAGACGCTGTCGTAAATTTGGCAGATTTTCTTTCTTTTTTGCAGCATTTCGCCGTAGCGCTCAAGCTGGGCAATGCCTATCGCCGCCTGAATATCGGTCATGTTGCACTTCCAGCCCGGCAGCAGAATATCGTATTCCCAGCCGCCGAGGGCGCTTTTTTCTCCGGCATCCTTGGTCTGCCCGTGGAGGGACATGGTCTTCAGCTCACGGCGCAGCTTTTCGCTGTCCAAATTCTCTTTCTCCCGCCAGACGATGCATCCGCCCTCTGCCGTGGTGAGATTTTTCACCGCATGGAAGGAAAAGCAGGTGATATCCGCACCGTTTCCGCTGATCTTCCCATCCGATGCCGAGCCGAAGCTGTGCGCTCCGTCCGCTATCAGTATCGGTCTGCCGTATAGCTCCATTATATCATTGTTTTTTGCGTTTTGCACTCTGTTTTGCACCAATATTTTACGAAGCGCCGAATAATCGCACATCACACCGCCTATATCCACGGCAATGACCGCTGCTGTGCGCTCTGTCAGCAGGTCTGCAATGCTTTCCGCCGTTATGTTGTAGCCGTTTTCTCCGACATCCGCAATAACGGGGACGGCGCCCGTGTGCAAAACCGCCGCGGCGGTGGCTGTGTAGGTGTAGGCAGGGATAATCACCTCGTCGCCAACACCGATGCCCAGCCTTTGCAAAACAAGCTCCAGCGCAGTTGTGGCAGAGGAGGTGCAGACCCCTCTGCTGCAGCCGATGTATGCAGCTATCTTCTCTTCAAAGCCTGCGGTTTTTGCTCCGGTGGTTATCCATCCCGAGCGAAGCACTCCGCAAACTTCCTCAATCTCTTTTTCGGTGATATCCGGGGGTGAAAACTCTATCATAACAATCCGCCTTTTTGAAGTCTGCTGTTAGTTTTCACCGTTTTCCGCAATATATTCTGCCATTGTTAAGCCCCGTGCGCATAAGACACACAGGGCTTGGCTTAAATTTAATGTTTGACATAGAGCATTCCCACGATCGCATTCACCAATCTTATGGGAAGCAGCTTGAAAAGCAGCGCAAAAATTTTATATTGGAAGCCGATGGTATACAGCGGCTTGGGATTTTTACGCAGGGCGGCTTTCACCACACAGGCAGCAACATATTCTGCCGTCATGCCCTTTTGCTCATCCTTTTCCATCACCGCCACCGATTTGCTGACGGTTGCGCCGTAGGCACCCTCTTCGGATGCCGCATTTTTCTCTCTTGCTGCGGTGAATCCCGTTTTCACGTCTCCCGGCATAACCGCCACAACTCTTATTCCAAACTCCTTCAGCTCGTTATCCATTGCAAGGCTAAGGGAATTGATGGCGGATTTGGATGCGGAATAAAAAGACTGAAAGGGGATTGCAAATATGGCTGCGGCAGAGCTCATGTTGACTATTCTGCCTCCGCCGTTTTGGCGCATTATCCTTGCCGCCTCTTTGGAGCAGAGCAGCGTGCCGAAAAAGTTGACATCGAACTGCTTTTTGGCTTGGTCAAGCTCTGTCAGCTCCGCCGCTCCGGAAATTCCGAAGCCTGCGCAGTTTATCAGCAGCGAGATGCTGCCGGATTCATTCTCAATTTTTTCAAAGGCAGCCTTCACCGCAGCCTCATCGGAGACGTCGGTGGGGATGTGTATGGCATTTCCTCCGCTTCTTCGGCTGAGGTTATATACCACCCAGCCTTTGGAGAGCAGCAGCTCTGCGGCGGCAAGACCTATTCCGCCCGAAGCCCCCGTTACAACTGCTGTTTTTGCGGTGTTATCTCTTGTCACCGAGTTCCTCACGCATAACGCGTCCGATTATTTCCGCAGCCTCATCCAGCAGAGCCTCTGTATGGGTCGCCATCAGGCTGCAGCGAAGCATACAGCCGCCTGCGGGTGCTGCGGGCGGAAGCACCGGGTTGACGTATACTCCTGCATCGTAGAGTTTTTTGGAGATGACAAGGGTGTCGATCTCGTTATATGTATAGAAGGGAACGATGGGGACCATCTCGTCGCCCTCTTTGATCTGCACGCCCTGGGCTTTGATTGCCTGACGGAGATATTTTGCAAGGTGGGTGAGTCGCTGAACAAGCTCGGGCTCACGTTTGATTATCCTGAGCGCTGCAAGAGCTGTTGCGCAGCTTGCGGGGGTGATGGATGCGCTGAAGATATAGGGACGGGAGGTGTGCTTGATGTAATCTCCCACTCTTGCGCTGGTGGCACAGAAGCCGCCAAGGCTTGCAAGGGATTTGGAGAAGGTGCTCATGATGATATCGACCTTATCGGTGAGACCGAAATAGTCTGCCGCGCCTCTGCCGCAATCACCCAGCACGCCGAAGCCGTGGGCATCGTCCACCATAACTCTTGCGTTATATTTTTCTTTGAGTGCAACGATCTCGGGCAGTTTGCAGATATCGCCGCTCATGCTGAACACACCGTCGGTGACGATGAGCTTGCCTGCCTCAAGGGGAAGCTTCTGCAGCTGACGCTCAAGATCTTCCATATCGTTGTGCTTATATCTGACCATGTTGCCGTAGCTGAGCTTGCAGGCATCATAGATGCTGGCGTGGTTTTCACGGTCGGAAATTATGTAATCGTTTCTGGAAACGATAGCGCTTATTATACCGAGGTTGCTCTGGAAGCCGGTGGAAAAGGTGATAACAGATTCCTTGCCCACAAATTCGGCAAGCTCTGCCTCCAGCTCTGTGTGGAGTTTAAGGGTACCGTTGAGGAAACGGGAGCCGGAACAGCCGGAACCGTACTGTTTTATCGCATCAACGCCTGCCTGAATAACCTCATCTCTTACTGTGAGACCGAGATAGTTATTGGAGCCAAGCATTATGCGGCGTTTGCCTTCCATGATAACTTCCACATCCTGGCGGGATTCGAGCTCGTGGAAATAGGGATATATACCCTTTTCTCTTGTCTCTTTCACCAGTGTAAGATTATCACATTTTTGAAACAACGACATCTTAACATCTCCTTTTTGCTATAATATCAGTCCAAATATCCCCATTGGAACATGGACATATACTCATTTTCTGCTATTATAACGTGATCCAGCAGCCGAACCTCGACGGTCTTCATCAGCTCTCTCACGAAATAGGTACTCTTCACATCCTCTTCCGAGGGAAACAGCAGGGCGGCGGGATGATTGTGCGCCAAAACAACGCAGGATGCACCGCATTTCAGCACCGCCTCTATCAGCTGTCGGTTGCCTGCCTCTGTGCCCAGCACAGACCCCTGACCCAACTGTCTATACGACAAAAACCTGAACTTTGCATCCAGACAGATAACGCCCAACACCTCATCTGTGATGCCGAACATTCTGCAAACCAGATATGTTCCGTATCTGTCCACGGTATCCATCAGTATGCCCACATCGCACTTGTCTTTGTAATATGTCTTGAAGGATTCACTTACCAGTTTGAGCATTGTGGCGGTTTTGGGACCGACTCCCTCCACCCGCACAAGAGCTTCTATTTCGGCATCCAGCACTCTTGAAAAGGAGCCGAACTCTTTCAGCAGCGCCTTCGCCATTCCCTTGGTGTCTCTCTGCGGAATGGTGAGATAGAGCAGCATTTCCAGCATCTGTTCGTCATCAACAGCCTCGTGCCCGCCTTGTTTCAGTTTTGCAAGCATCCGCTCACGGTGTCCTACGTGAGGATTGTTCTCCTTTTCTTCGCTCATAGCTACCGCCTTTATCAGTTCTGTTTCAGCATCATCTTTGCGCATTTATAGACATCGCCGCAGCCGAGAGTTATTACAAGGTCTCCTGCTTCTGCGTTTGCCATGGTATATTCCGCCATCTCTTCAAAGGTGGGGAACCACACACAGCCGTCAATTTTGTCGCAAAGATCTTTTGCGTAGATGTTATAGGTGTTTTTCTCTCTCGATCCCATTATCTCGGAGAGCACGACCCTGTCTGCAATGGAAAGAACTCTTGCGAAGTCATCCAGCAGCATTGCCGTTCTGGAATAGGTGAAGGGCTGGAACACCGCCCACACCTTTTTAAAGCCAAGCTCCTTTGCCGCCTTGAGGGTGACCTCCACCTCTGCAGGG
>JAFSHJ010000257.1 GCA_017440425.1 Oscillospiraceae bacterium
AACCACGACATTGTCACTCCCGTGACGATAAATTATTACGCCGATATAAACGACACTACCCCCGCCTATACGATAGAAAAAGGCACTACCGTACACTGTGAATCCGCCTACCACAAGGATGACGTCACCTATCACGGAATACAGTCTATCCCCACAAACAAACGCGGATGGAGAATTGCCAAGCCCTTTATTGTAACGGGCGAAAAGAGAAACAACACCTTTTTATATGTAAAAACCTCCGATTTAGAGGCTGTTGCTGACGCATGGGCTAAGGAAAATATTGATATATTGTCCGAACATCCACTCGGCATGAAATCCGTCACCAAAAGCAACCTGCTGCTGTGCATCGACCATTTGTTATACGACAGCGGTGTGTATCTTTCTCCCAACCTGCTGACACCTGTTTTCTCGCCCGCCGTTATTGTGAGCTTATCTTCTTCGGTAATTTTGTTGGCGGCATATCTCGCCCTGCGGTGCAAAGTTAAATGTAAAACATAACTTTCACTTTTTAATTCTTACAGGAGGTAACTGCCTATGAAACGTCTTTGCAAAGCGTTGTTGTGTTTGCTTATAATTTCTTTGGTTGTCACAGCGGGGGCGTTTTCTGCACTTATATACCATCATTCTATGATTACACGGAGTACCAACATTTTTCAAAGTCATCCGCTTTTATTTGACTTTGAGCCGGATGAACGTGCCTACCCTTATGCCGAAGCACTAAAAAATGACGAGTTTAAACCTTATTCCGTGTTCGATACGCTTCCCGGCATGGCTCTGGCCGGTGCCGGGCTTCCCACAGAGTGGCTTACTGCTCCCATAACCGTTCACTATTACTCCGATCCAAAATCAACTGTTCCTGTTTTTACAGTAGAAAAAGGAGATACTATATATTGTTCGTTTCCGGCTGCAATAACCGCTGACAGAGCTAATAGGTATCGCGGTCTCGAATCCTTACCTTATTTCAAACAGGGTTGGCGGCTTGCTAAACCATTTATAGTTGAAGATGAAGAACCCAATGACACCCTTTTATATGTGAAAACGGATGATTTGACGGCTGTTTTCCGTTTGTGGCTTGAAGAATCACCCGCCTACTCACACTCCAACTTCATTGAAAAGCTGTGGTATACATACTCCTATCCCCAACTCTTCATATTATTTGTTGACCTGTTTTTATACTCCGACTGCATCTTTTTATCTCCCGATTTGGTGGCATTTGTTTATCCTCCCGAACCGTTTATAAGTTTGGGTGTTTCGGTAATTCTGTTGGTGGCATATCTTGTTGTGCGGTGCAAAACGAAAATCAAAAACAAAACTGTGTGACCCCCAATGCACCTCCTGCAAAGAGGTGCATTTTTTCAGTTTTTCTGCCATAACAAACTGCGGATTCATAGTCATTCTAACCAACAAAACAGGGCTATTTACATATAAGATTACAATATGATACGAATTTGCTTTTAACACCCATTTATCAATTGAAATTTGCGTGTTTTTGCGGTAAAATTATAATGTGGATAAATATTTTCTCATCATTGAAAAATTAACATTTTCACATAAAAGGAGAGCTTATCATGAGCGAATTTGCAGGTAAAAAAGTTGCCATCATTATGGGAAGCGACAGCGACCTTCCCGTTGTTAAAGCTGCTGCAGCAGAGCTTAAAAAGTTTGGTGTGGATTACGAAATGCACGTAATGTCCGCTCACCGCACTCCCGAGGCTGCCGCAGAGTTTTCTAAAAACGCACGCGCAAACGGCTTCGGTGCGATAATTGCCGCCGCAGGCAAAGCTGCTCATCTGGCAGGCGCTCTTGCCGCAAACACAAGCCTTCCCGTAATCGGAATCCCCGTCAAATCCTCCACTCTGGACGGTCTTGACGCACTTCTCGCAACAGTGCAGATGCCCAAGGGCATTCCCGTTGCAACAGTTGCCATCGACGGCGCCGCAAACGCTGCTCTGCTGGCTATCCAGATGCTGGCCATCTACGATGCTGACCTTGCCGCAAAGTTCGATGCCTACAAAGTTCAGATGGCTGAAGAGGTTGCCAAAAAAGACGCTGCTCTGCAGGAGCAGGTTGCCTCTCTCTGAACATTTTAAGCTGTTAAAAATATCTTTTACAAATATATTACACATAATTGAAGGGTGGACTATATGATGGAAAAAAGCTTCAGCGAAAGCTACAAGGCTGCCGGTGTTGACGTTACTGCCGGATACCGCGCCGTTGAACTGATGAAAAAACACGTTGCCCGCACAATGACTCCCGGTGTCGTCTCCGATATCGGCGGTTTCGGCGGTCTCTTTATGCCCGACCTCACCGGAATGAAACAGCCCGTTCTCGTTTCCGGCACAGACGGCGTTGGCACAAAGATCAAGCTCGCATTCTTCTCCGACCGCCACAACACCATCGGCATCGACTGCGTTGCAATGGTTGCAAACGACGTTATCTGCTGCGGTGCAAAACCCATCTTCTTCCTCGACTATCTTGCAGTTGGCAAAAACTTCCCCGAAAAGGTTGCAGAGATCGTTTCCGGTCTTGCAGAGGGATGCGTTCAGGCCGGCTGTGCTCTTATCGGCGGCGAAACCGCTGAACATCCCGGACTTATGCCCGAAGATGAATACGACCTGGGCGGCTTCTGCGTAGGTATTGTTGACAAAGAGAAGATCCTTCAGAACTCCTCCGTTGCTGCAGGCGACATCATCGTAAGCCTCGCTTCCTCCGGCGTGCACTCCAACGGTTTCTCCCTCGTACGCAAAATTTTCCCGCTGACCGACGAAGTTATGTATGACACCTCCGCTCTCGGAATCCCCCTCCTGGATGCACTTCTCGCCCCCACCACCATCTACGTAAAGCCCGTTCTCGAGATGATCGAGGCAGGCGGAATCAAATCCATCGCCAACATCACCGGCGGCGGCTTCTATGAGAACATTCCCCGCGCTCTCCCCGACGGCAAAGTTGCCGTTATCGACAGAGCTTCCGTCAAGGTTCCTCCCCTCTTCCGGTATATGCAGGAAGTCGGCAAGATCCCCGAGAGAGACATGTTCAACACCTTCAACATGGGCACCGGCATGGTGGTCATCGTGGCCAGGGAGGATTTGGAAAAAGCCGTCATTGCCCTGCACACAGAGGACATGACCGCCAGGGTCATCGGCGAGATCGTATCAGGCGAAGAGGGCGTTATA
>JAFSHJ010000258.1 GCA_017440425.1 Oscillospiraceae bacterium
CATTGAGGGCAGGGTTGCTCTTGCCGAGGGTGTTCAGAATGTGTCCCCAAAGGGTCTCATCCATCTCCTCCATGGGAGCTTCCGGCTCGGTTTTGGCTGCAGGTGCGGGGGCTTTTCGCTCTGCGGGAGCTTTTTTCTCTGCCGCAGGCTGTTCCTGCTGTGCGGGCTGTACCGCTGCCGCAGGCACAACTCCCTGCTCCAGCATTCGCTTAAGTCTCCTGACTTCCTGCTCCAATGTGGATATTCTTGCAATAAGTGCATCGGTGCCTTCTCCGCCTTCGGGGCTGCACAGCTTGACAAATGCCATCTCCAGCTCGGTTCTTCTGGAGGAAGAACGGGCAAGGCGTTCCAAGGTCTCCTGAAGCACGGAAAGTGCATAGAAGATGTAGCCGCCTTCGATGCGTGAGGCAAGCTGTCTGAGCTGCTCCAGCTCGTCCGGCAGGCAGACGATCATCTCTGCCGCTTTGGATGAGTTTTTCATGAGCATCAAGTTCCTGAAATGCCCGATGAGCTGCTCGCACACACGGGAGGGGTCTGCGGAAGAGGCATAGAGTCTGCCAAGTATCTCTATGGCTTCTGCAGGCGCACGTTTTATAAAGGCTTCGGTCAGTTCAAAAAGGTGTCCGCTGCCTGCAAGACCTGCCGCATCCGCCACGTTTTCCACCGTAACGCTGCCGTCGGTGGCACTTCTGCATAGATCCAGCAGAGACAATGCGTCACGCATTCCGCCGTCGGAGAGCTTTGCGATGAGTGCCGCCGCATCCTTCTCCAGACCGATACTCTCTTTATCCGAGATGTTCATAAGTCTTTCCGCTATGAGTTCGGGATCGATACGTTTGAAATCGAAACGCTGACAGCGGGAAAGAATTGTTGCGGGAATTTTGTGCACCTCTGTGGTGGCGAGGATGAATATAACATATTCGGGCGGCTCTTCCATAATTTTGAGCAATGCGTTTGCCGCACCGATGCTGAGCATATGGGCTTCATCGATGATGTAGACCCTGTATTTTGCCGCCGCAGGGGTATAGTTGGTCTCTGCACGCAGGTCACGAATATTATCCACGCTGTTGTTGCTGGCGGCGTCTATCTCCAGCACGTCGGTTATGCTGCCGTCGTCTATGCCGCGGCACATTTCGCACTCGCCGCAGGGGCTTCCGTTTTGAACGTTGAGGCAGTTTGCCGCTTTGGAGAGTATTTTTGCGCAGGTGGTTTTACCCGTTCCCCGGGAACCGGTGAAAAGATAGGCGTGAGCTATTCTGTTGCTCTTCACCTCGCCCCGAAGCACGTCGGTGATGTGTTTTTGACCGATCACATCGTCGAACGTGACGGGACGGTATTTACGATATAACGCCTGATATGCCTCCGACAATGCGATCCCCCCTTGAAAAGATATAAAATATGACGGATACACTCGGTCACACGGTTGTACAGATTGACTGCGGCACACAACAGCAACCGCTTAATGCTGCTCGGGTCACCGCCTGACATGATTCACAGTGCTGTGTCGCACAGGACCCGCACAACCGCATGACGGAATATATCCGTCAACTATATTATTATATCCAAACGTGCGCTAAAAGTCAACACTTTTTAGCAGATTATCCCTTTCAAAAGCCGCTTTGCCGCTGTTATTTCCCCTCTCCTGCCTGCGAAACGATGACTTCGAGGGAAGAATCTGCGGAAAGCAAAATTTCTCCGCTGCCTGCCGGCACAAAAAAGCTGTTGCCGAAAGCGATTTTGCTGCGCTCTTCTCCGGCAGATATTGTTCCTCCGCCCGACACCGCTATCACCGACGCAAAGCTCTCCTCTCCCACGTTGAGTTTGACCTTTTCGCCCTCTTTCAGCGAATATCTCACCGATTTAAAATATTCACACTCTGCAAGCACATCGCCCTTCTCCGCCTCTGCGGAGGATGCGGTTTTCAGTGCGCAGGCTGCGGCTTTTTCGGTGTGCAGCGCTCTCGGTCTGCCGTCTGCGCCCAATCTGCCGTAATCATACATACGGTAGGTTATGTTGGAGCTCTGCTGAATTTCGCAGACGAAAATTCCCGCCCCGATGGCGTGTACCGTTCCTGCGGGAATGAAATATGCATCGCCTTTTTGGACACAAACTCTGTTCAACAGCTCGGTTATACTTCCATTGCTCATCGCCTCACGGAGCTTGTCCTCGGTGGTGTCCTCCTTCAGGCCGTAATAGATATATGCGCCCGGTTTTGCGTCAAGAATATACCACAGCTCGGTTTTGCCGGGGGAATTTTCATGCTTTTCTGCAAAATCATCATCGGGGTGCACCTGAATGGAGAGAGAATTTTCTGCATCTATAAATTTGCAGAGTATGGGCGCACCGAAACCGTCGCTCACCCTTGCATCCGTGCCCAGCGCATCGGGGTTTTGCTTCAGCCAACTGCCGAAAGGCTCGCCCTCTGCGGTGAGGCTCTGTCCGTCGGGATGTGCGGAAAACACCCACGCTTCTGCGGCAGGTTCGGAAGCATCTGCGCCGTAGATATCGCAAAGGCGGTGTCCGCCCCAGATGTAATTTGCTATAAACGGTGAAAGTTTTATCAGCTTCATCTGCATTTCCTCTGCATTGATCTCTTTATAATATACATTAATATTATATACCCCTTTGCGAAGACAAATCAAGCCTCTGTGAGAAATGACCGCTGAAAAATCCTTTTATTTACAGATTATCTTCCGTTGTTTGGGGCAGAATAATCTTACAAGGCAGAACCGACCGTTTTGCCGAAAAAGTTGAAAGAGGTGAAAACATGAACAAAGGTATTGGAATGATAATAACCGGCGCCGCCATCGGACTTGCCGTGGGTGCTGCCGCCACCATAGTTGCCGCACCCCGCAGAAACAGCATGCGTATGATGAAGCGGGATGCCACAAAGGTGGTGCGTGCTGTCAGCGGAATGGTGGACGACCTTGCGGGAATGATGAAGCTTTGACACCGCTTTCCGCTCCATATTGAAGTGCGTTTACGCACTCTGTGCATCGGTACAGCCGAATTTTCGGCCAGCTGTGCCGATGCACGACCTGCACATAATTGAGTAAGCATCATTATATTTAATACATGTTCACAGTTTTTTCAAATCATTTAATAAAAATATTTTTCAAAATAATCTATACATCTTGAGGAATTATATGTTATTATATATATACGTTAATTTTTCAGGAGGACAAAATGAGTATTTACAGTAAAACATCCCCCGAACTTTGCAGACTGGCTCAGAAGTGCCACAACCCCATTCCTTCCGAGCTTTATACCTTCCACGATGTTAAACGCGGTCTGCGTGATGATAACGGTAAAGGCGTTGTTGCAGGTCTTACCGATATCTCCACCATTCTTTACAGCAAGATGGAAAACGGCGTAGAAGTTCCCTGCGACGGCATTCTGTGCTACCGCGGCATAAATATAAAAGAACTCACCGAAGGATTTGCCGCAGACAACCGTTTCGGCTTTGAGGAAACCGTATATCTGCTTTTGTTCGGCGACCTTCCCACCCCCAGAGAGCTGGATAAATTCAACAAGCTGCTTGCCGAGTGCCGCTATCTTCCCTCCGGCTTCGTCCGTGACATCATCATGAAAGCACCCAGCAACGACCTTATGAATATGCTTGCACGAAGCGTGCTCACTCTCTATTCCTACGACGACAGAGCCGACGATATCTCCATTGAAAACGTACTGCGCCAGTCTTTGGGACTTATTGCGCTGTTCCCGCTGCTCGCCGTCTACGGCTACCAGGCATTCCACCACTATCACAACGGCGGAAGCCTCTTCATCCACGCTCCCAACCCCGAGCTTTCCACCGCAGAAAACATCCTCTATATGCTGCGTTCCAACCACAAGTTCACCGATCTTGAGGCAAAGATCCTCGACCTTGCTCTCGTTCTTCACGCAGAGCACGGCGGCGGTAACAACTCCTCCTTCACCACCCACGTTATCACCTCTTCCGGCACGGATACATACAGTGCCATCTCCGGCGCCCTCGGCTCCCTCAAGGGTCCCCGTCACGGCGGCGCCAACATAAAGGTAGTAAAGATGATGGCCGATATCAAGGACCACGTTGCCGATTGGAACGACGACGAAGAGATCTCCGCATATCTGCTTAAGCTGCTCAGGAAGGAAGCATTTGACCGCTCCGGTCTCATCTACGGCATGGGACACGCCGTTTACACCGTTTCCGACCCCCGTGCACTCATTCTTAAAGAGCACGTTAAAAAGCTCAGCGACGAAAAGGGCAGACAGAAGGAGTTCGAATTCTATTCCCGCATCGAGCGTCTTGCTCCCGAAGTCATCAACAGCCACCGCAAGAGCTCCAAGCTGGTCAGCGCCAACATCGACTTCTACAGCGGCTTTGTTTACAGCATGCTGGATCTTCCCCTTGAGCTCTACACCCCCATCTTTGCCATTGCCCGCATCGCAGGCTGGTCCGCACACAGACTTGAGGAGCTCTCCCTCGGCGGCAAGATCATCCGTCCCGGTTACACCAGCATCTCCGAAGACAAGGTGTATATCCCCCTCTCCGCACGCTGATGATCACTATATATTCGGTTGGACGGCGGCAAATTTACTCTATTTGGTTTTTGCCTTGTTTACATTGAAAATTCACAAAAAAAATTGAAAAATTTTGTGATAAACACTTGACGAAATGACCCTTTTTGTGGTATAGTATATGTACCTCTAAAAGGGTTATTTTTTTGTGTTCAAATTTAGCGTTCTTTTTCGAGGGAGGCAAAAATTTCTGGCGATCAGGAGGTGCCGAAATGAGAGTAAAAATCACACTTGCATGCACAGAATGCAAGCAGCGCAACTACAACAAAATGAAAAACAAGAAAAACGATCCTGACAGACTTGAGATGAACAAGTACTGCAGGTTCTGCAGAAAACACACACTGCACAGAGAAACCAAATAATTACATTGGGCTAAAAGCTTAGATTCCATTTAAGCTTTATGCTAAGGAGGTTTGTTCATGGCTAAAACCGCAACAAACAGCCCCAAAAAGGGCAAGTCCGGCATAAAAGAGCTTCCGGCAAAGGTTCTGCGTACCTTCAAAGACATGAAGGGTGAAGTTAAAAAGGTAGTATGGCCCAGTAAGAAGCAGGTTCTCAACAATTCGATCATCGTATTTGTAATGTTGATAATCTCCGCTATTTTCATTGGTGGAATAGACAAATTACTGATGCTGTTACTGCAGCTCATATTCAAATAATAAACTTCGCACGCTATACCCCGGAGGTAAACAATGTCAGAAAACGCTAAATGGTATGTAGTGCATACCTATTCCGGCTACGAGAACAAGGTGGCTACCAACATTGAGAAGGTTGTCGAAAACAGACGCCTGCAGGATCTCATCCTGGATGTTCGTATCCCCACTGAAACCGTCACCGAAATAAAAGACGATAAAACACGCGAGGTTGAGCGTAAGATCTTCCCGGGTTATGTTCTTGTCAAAATGGTTATGACAGATGAATCCTGGTATGTTGTACGAAACACCCGCGGAGTTACCGGTTTTGTCGGTCCCGCTTCCAAGCCTGTACCCCTCACAGACGAGGAGATAGCAGCTCTCGGAATGGAGACACACGTCACAGAGGTAGCTTATGCCGAGGGAGATTCTGTTCAGATCGTTGCAGGTCCGCTTGAGGGCTTCATCGGTATTGTTAACAGCGTAGATATCCCCGGAAACTGCGTTTGTGTTACAGTTTCCATGTTCGGAAGAGAAACACCTGTTGAGCTTGAGCTTAACCAGGCAAAGTTGGCCGACTGATTTAGGTGAACGAAAACAGTATTCACGTGCCGCTGACGATTTTACATTCTATGTAAATGACTTGAGATGAGCGGACTGAAAGAAATAATGATTCTTTTAGGGTAAATTTTGGAGTAATTTTTTCGCGCAAAACGTCTGAACACACGCTTTGCGTAACGAAAGGAAGAACTGCAATGGCACAAAAGGTGGTTGGCTTAGTAAAGCTTCAGATCCCCGCCGGCAAAGCCACGCCGGCACCCCCCGTTGGTTCCGCACTCGGACCTCACGGCATTAACATTATGGGATTCACAAAAGAATTCAACGAGCGTACAAAAAATGATGTCGGCATGATCATCCCCGTGGTCATTACTATTTATGCCGACCGTTCCTTCTCCTTTATCACCAAGACACCCCCCGCAGCAGTCCTCATTAAGAAGGCTTGCGGACTCGAAAGCGGTTCCGGTGTTCCCAACAAGACAAAGGTTGCAACTATCACCAAAGATCAGATTCGTGAAATTGCTGAGAAGAAGATGCCCGACCTCAACGCTGCTAACATCGACACAGCTATGAGCATGATCGCAGGCACCGCACGCAGCATGGGCGTTGTTGTTGCTGAATAATTTGTCTGCTGATGCGCAAATTTGCGCCAATTAGGGTGGGAGGAAAAATCCGATACGCATCTGCAAAAATTTTAAGCGATGCGGTTACCACTCAATAGGAGGAAACAAAGTAATGAAACATGGTAAAAAATATACCGACAGCACAAAGCTCATCGAGCGTTCCAAGCTCTATGAGTCCGGTGAAGCTCTTGCTTTGTGCGTAGAGTCTGCCAAGGCTAAATTTGACGAGACTGTAGAAATTCACGTACGTCTGGGCGTTGACTCCCGTCACGCTGATCAGCAGGTTCGTGGCGCTGTTGTTCTCCCCAACGGAACCGGTAAAAAAGTTCGCGTACTTGCTTTCTGCAAGGGCGACAATGTTCGTCTTGCTGAAGAAGCCGGTGCTGAATATGTAGGCGGCGAAGATTACATGGAAAAGATCCAGAAAGAAGGCTGGCTCGATTTCGACGTAGTTATCGCTACTCCCGATATGATGGGTGTTGTTGGTCGTCTCGGTAAGATCCTCGGTCCCCGTGGTCTTATGCCGAACCCCAAGGCCGGTACAGTTACTCCCGACATCGCTCGTGCTGTAACAGAAGCTAAAGCCGGTAAGATCGAGTATCGTCTTGACAAAACAAACATCATCCACTGCCCCATCGGCAAAGCTTCCTTCGGAGCTGAAAAGCTTCAGGAGAACTTTGACACTCTTATGAGCGCCATCGTTAAGGCTAAGCCCGCTGCTGCAAAGGGTCAGTACGTAAAATCCTGCGTCGTTGCTTCCACAATGGGCCCCGGCGTTCGCATTAACCCCGCTAAGTTCATCTAATCTTGTTATTAGATTTAAGGCAGAAATCGAAAGATTTCTGCCTTATTTAATAACTTGATATTGTTTAATTCATAACTTTAGAGTATAATTATAATCAGTTAACATAAATTTCCGTTTGTTCTGCGAAAGGAGTCAACCCATGAGCGCTCTTGAATTTGTAAAAGTTAAAACCGAAAGTGATATCGAGACCGTTGCCGCCCTTGCAAAAGAGATCTGGCAGGAATATTACACCCCCATCCTCGGTGAGGCTCAGGTGGATTATATGGTAAGCAACTTCCAGTCTGCTGCTGCAATCAAGAAAAACTGCGGCGAGGGCTATCACTACCGCTATTATCTTCTCAAATCCGCCGACGAATATGCCGGTTATCTTGCTTTCACCATTGAAAACGGCACACTTTTCATCAGCAAGGTTTACATCAAAAATGAGTTCCGCGGCAAAGGCTTCTTCTCTGCAGTTATCGATTTCCTCAAGCAGTTCTGCACAGATTACGATCTCTACAAGCTTTGGCTCACCGTCAACAAAAACAACGCAAACTCCATTGCTGCCTATGAGCACGTCGGCTTCAAGATCGACCGCGCTCAGGTCACCGACATCGGCGAAGGCTTCGTGATGGACGACTATGTAATGTCTCTGCTTGTTTGATTTGATTTATCCGCTCTCCCGCAACTGCTGCGGGAGAGTATTTTTTTGTTGCAAATCTCATCTCGCGGTAGTATAATTTAAACATCTACATAAAAGGAGCTGCCTTATGCCCAAAAACAACCTGAAAAACCTCGCTGCAAAAGCGTTAACAATACTGGAAGAGCTCTATCCCGATGCTATCTGTTCCCTCGAATACGACGTGCCTCACGAGCTGATGATAGCCACCCGCCTTGCCGCTCAATGCACCGATGCCCGCGTCAACACGGTGACCCCCGAACTTTTCTCCAAATATCCCTCTATTGATGCTTTTGCGGAAGCAAAGGTTGAAGACGTTGAAAAAATCATCTATCCCTGCGGATTTTACCGCACCAAGGCTGCCGATATCGTTGCCGCCTGCCAAATGCTGCGAGACGAATTCGGCGGCAAGCTGCCCGACAACATGGAGGATCTGCTGCGTCTGCCCGGCATCGGCCGCAAGACTGCCAATCTTTTGCTGGGCGACATCTTCCGCAAGCCTGCCGTTGTCTGCGACACCCACTGCATCCGCATCTGCGGACGTCTTGGCCTTACCGACAGCAAAGACCCGTTTAAGTGCGAGATGCGGCTGCGTGAAATTGTGGATCCTGAAAAATCCAACGATTTTTGCCACCGCCTGGTGCTTTTCGGCAGAGATATCTGCTCTGCACGTTCACCCAAATGCGGCGAATGTCCCATGGCGGAGTTTTGTCCCTCCTGCGAGAAAAAGTAGCTCCTATCGCAACAACATTTACCCATAAAAACAGCGTCTATGATGAGTGGTTTTCCATTATCACAGGCGCTCTTTTTTGTTATATTTATGCTTTTGTTTTTCAATGGACGGCACTCTCCGACAGCCCCGTATGCGCCCCTCTCCCGCCGGTCCTGCCGGCGGCTCCCCGTCAAGGGGAGTAGCCTCGCGAAGCGAGGCGGAGAGGGGCCGCAGGTGGGGCTGTCTCGCAGCACCTTTCGGTTATTGTTTCTTTGTATGCACCGCAAAAACGGACACTTTATCGGCATTGCATTTAAGCTTCAGGTTTTTAAACTGCTCATATTCCAATGTAAGCAGCAGCACATCGCCGCCGTCAAGTTCTTCCGCCATAGCTTCGCCTTCAAAAGCGTATTCCACCTTTGCTCTGCCCTCTGCATCCTTCAGCAAAGCCAGACACAGCAGCTTGTCCGTAACCGCTTGATCCGCATCTGCCTCATAGAGGAAATACCGTGCAAAACCCTCGGCATATTCATCATAGAGCATAAGCGCTGTCAGGTTTGCGGCAGATGTGAGCCGCAGGATCTCCTCATCGGTTATTCCGCTGCGGTAGATAAACAGCATCTCGTTGCCGTTGGCATCGTTTTTGGAAACCAAATTTCTGCCCAACAGCTTTTCAAGGCTTGTCCTTGCCCCGTCATCGTCGCCCAAAACCGCAAGAGCAGCTGTGAGAAGCAGCTTTTCCTCAAGCTCCGCCTCTTTATCCGCAAGCAGATATCTTACATCCTCCAGCACCGCCTCACCGCAGGCAGCCAAGCCCAGATATGCTGCCGCAGCCTCGGTCCTTGTCTTTGCCTTTTCCATTGCACCGTAAAAATATTCCGCATCGGTCACTTCCCGCAGCAGAGCCAGCTTTGCCATAAGCAGCACGTCGTCATTTGAGGTGACAAGCGGTTTTGCGTCGGTGCTTTCCGAATATTTATTCAGCACCCGGCGCTTTGCATATTCGCCGAAGCCGCTCTCATCACAGGCGAGCAGATTTCCGATCATTTCGCCCTTGAGCGAACTGCCATTGGTCACAACGCACAGCGTTACGGGATATGCCTCCGCCTTGAAGCCTGTCAACTCATCGGCAGTCAACTTTTCGACAACGGTTTGTGTGGGTTTGCCGTCTGTCACCGTGAGTTTTGCGCTGACAGAATCGCTGTAGCTGCCGCAATTTGCGTTTACTGTAACAATATATTCTCCTTCGGTGAGTTTGCCGAAGTTAAAGGATACGAATTCATCCTCGCCGCCGTTTGTTTTAAAGGTAATATCGGTGCCGGGATGCTCAAGAGAATAGCGGTAGGCGCTCTTCACGTTGCAGGTGTATTCCACAACGTGCGCTCTATCGCTCACGGCCTCGCCGCCGCAATGCAGCAGCACCGCAAACTCATCCTTGGGTTCTGCGGTTTGCGGCATAATGCATTCCAGCACAAAAGCTTCGGATACCGACAGCTTCTTCTGTGCAGAGCCTGCAAAAACGCTCTCGCCGTTCTTTGCCGCAAGGATCACAATCGCATTCCAGTCTCCTGCCGGGATCTCCGCCTCCACAGATGCTTTCCCACTGCTGTCTGTGGTTATGCGGTAGGCTCCCGCTGTTTTTTGTGCGGCTTTCTGCGATACCGCTTCTTCATCCGACATATTGCTGTCCGGCACAAGTGTATACTGAGTGCAGGAATTATAGCTCTGTCGGGATATATCCGACGTACTGTAAAGCTCATTTAATACATCTTCCGCATCTGTGCCGGTTTCTGTAATGAACACAACTCCCGCTGCATTTGCCGCAGGGGTTTTATCCGCATATTCAGCGGTTATCTCCAATTTCCCGCTCTTTTGCTCCACCTTAACGGAAAGCTCTTTTCCGGTGCTTTCATCCTGCGCAGGCGGAGTCACGTCATAGAGCTTGCTGCCGTCAAAATAGGCACCGCAAACGGCTGTGTCCTCACCCGGCGCTACGCTTGTGCCGCCGACGAAATAGTTGCCCTCCGCAGTTACCGTGAACACTCTGCCCTCATCCACCGGGTCGCCGTTTTTATAGAGCTTAAGCCTGCCTGCGCCGTTGCTCACATAGGAATAATTTTTTCTGCCGTAATAGTTTTGGTAGCCGCTGTCTGTTTTGATGTAGACTTTGCAGCTCGATGTGCGTCCTTCGCTGTCCTTGGTGGTGAGCAGCATATAATAGTTGCTGTTTTCCTTTAGCTCCGGGAGTCCGTCTATGTAGTCGCCCGCCTCGCCGGTTTGGAATTTGTAGCGCTTAACTACCTGCTCATACTGTCTGTATTTATAGACCTTGACCCGTTTGCCCTGCAAAAAGTCGTAGTAGCTTGCGTCATTATCCACCGATGCGGTGCTCCACACACGGTAGAGATATCCGTAGACGGTCTTGTCTGCAGCCTCGCCCTTCAGAGCCGCAAAATCATCGGCATAAACCGAATCTGCAGCTTCACTTGGTAAAACCACCTCTGCAGCATACACATTCACACGTCCGCTTTTTTCATTATAATTGCCGTAAACCGCCACATCTCTGCCCACAACGGTGCAGAAACTGCGTATATTCACTCTGCCGTCCGCACTTTTTGCGGTTATCTCGCAGTTTTTCGGCTCCCAAAAGTTTTTCTCCCAAACAGCCGTCAGCTCCGCTTTTGCTCTGCCGTTGGCATCGGTCGTGACAGTTGTTGCCTCTCCGCCGTCAAAGGCGACCGCAACCTCAACACCCTCTGCCGGTCTTCCCTGCCCATCCGTTATGCTTATCTGCGCCGTGATCACATCTTCCGCAAAGCATATCTCTTTATCGAGGGTGATTTTTGCGGAAAGCACTTCAGCATCATTCTGCCGCAGAAATATATTCTCCGTACAAACCGTCTCTCCCTCTATTTCCAGCAAGACGGCTGCGCTGCCATCCCTGCCTGCGAAGGATATCTCTCCGAAAAAGCTGCCGAGCTCATCGGGAGCAACCTTCTTTGAGCAGAGCTCACCCTCCGCTGAAGTGATCTTCACCGTCACGGTCTCGGGGATATCACCGCCGTTTTTGGGGATCGCAACGCCCCAAAACGAGAGCCTGTCCTCTGTGCCGCAGCTGTCTCTGTCCAGACAGAGGCAGGTGTAATATTTTTCTGCCGCGGATGGCTCTCCGCCGAAATTATAGAGCGAAACAAAGCTCTCGCCGTTATATTTTATCTCCAGCAGACCTTTTTTTGCGTTTCCGCCGCAATTTTCCAATGCCGCTGCGCCGTTGCCGTCTGTTTTTGCGGTGACCGCTTCGCCCTCACGGCGGAGAGTTATCTCCGCACCTGCGGCTGCGCTCTCGCTCTCACCGTCGTTGACCCAAAAAACGGTATCTTTTGCCGTTTCCGTGCTGAACACGGTGATGCTGCTGACCTGAATAAACTTGAAAAGGCTGCACTCGCCGCCATTTCCGTCAGGAGCTGTCAGCTTTGCCAGATACCAACCCTTGGCGATCTTTTTGGGGAATACCGCATAGCCGTCGCCCTCAAACTCACCAAAGGCATCGCTGTCCGAAAAGCTCATCACCGGTTCAAGTCCCTCGGTTGATATGACGGGCTGAACGGTATCGGTGAGGCTGTGCTGCGTTGCTGAGAGATATTCCTCCAGCGCTGCTTTGTATTCCTCTGCGCCGTTATAGCGCCAAACCTCCACCTGCGCCTGCGCTGTATCTGCGCTGCCAAAGGCCTTATATTTTATTATCGGCTTTTCCGATGTCAAAAACGTTTCGCTCACATCCGCTGCGTTGACAAGCTTTCCCCTGCCGTTTTGCTCTTCGGCGGTGACAAAGCTGAAGCTTATGCTTTCCTCCAGCTGCTCGCCTGCAGAATTTTTCAGTTCACCGCTGACGGTCACACAATATTCGGTGAAGGGCAGCAACGGCTCGTTCGGAACGAAGCAGAGCACCGCTCCTCTTTTTTCCACCCTTCCCTCAACCTCGGGAAAAACCGAAAATGCCGCCGCAAAATCCTCTTCTGCTACATCTGCGGAGGAAAACGCAACCCTTATCTCGCTGCTGCAGGGCACATTCCAACTTTCGTCCCCGGGGAAGACATTTTCTGTGGCAAAAACCGATGCTGTCTGGAATGCCCAGCTCTTGCTCTCGCCGTTTTGCCCGCATACATCGATGCGGATGAGGCTGTCCTCTTCAAAATTTTCCGCTGTTTTGATGAGATAGCCGCCATCCTGCTCTATCAGCTCAAACTCCACATTGGGGGATACCGTCAGCATCTGCAAAAACGCATTTTCGGAAGGCAGCACATCCTCCCCGGCTTTAACTTCAAACTCCGTTGCGGCATCCACAAAGCCGTTTTGCTGTTTTGTGGGGGTTATCTCAATTTTATCCAGCTCGGTCTTATCTCTTCGGGCAGACGCAAAATGCCCAAAAACAAGGAGAGCGCACAGGCACACCGCCAACAGCGCCGCAGCTGTCAGCCATATTCTTGTTTTTTTGGCTTTTTTCATCTCTTTTTCCCTCTTTGTTCCCAAATTTAACAATGTCAATAAACAACATTAGACCCACCCCTCAGGCAGGTCTAATATTATTTTTTATATCTCAAACAGTTTCACTTTGCCGTATATCTCTTCCACGTCTTTGGCAAGAGGAGGCTTGGTGCCCTCCAGCATTACCGCCGCCGTGCCGAAAGCCGCAGCAAGCTTTACGCATTCCTGCAGCGAAAGTCCTCTCTGAACACCCGTGACAAAACCCGAAAGGGTGCTGTCTCCTGCGCCCACAGACGACTTCACCGTTACGCTCGGCACCTCTGCTTTGACGCAGATTCCGCCGCCGCAATAGATAAGCCCGTCGCCGCCCAATGTGAGCAGCACGTTCTCTATTCCGATGCTGTTGAGCTGTGCAAGCTTATCCTTCAGCTCTTTGTGGGAGCTGTATTTGCGGTTGGTGTATTGCTCCAGCTCCTCCAGATTGGGTTTGATGATCCACGGGCGCACCGCCGCAAGGTCATCCATGGTCACCGAGTTGGAATCCACCGCCAGCTTGCCGCCCTTTGCGGTTATCTTTGCGCAAAGTTCACGGAAATCTTCGCCTGTGAAGCCTTCCGGAAATCTTCCGCACAGCATTGCCAGCGAATTTTGCTCAACGCTCTCTTCCACACGGGCAAAAAACTCCCGTTTCACATCTTCTTCAAGGGTAAAACCCTTTCTTCTGACCGTGACAAGACCGCCGTCCGGCAGAATTATGTGCAGATTCTCACGGATGAACCCGGGATTATATACGGTTTGCCAGCTTATTTTTTCTTCAGCCGGAACGTTTGAGAGAATGCGGAAATAGTTATCGGCATTTTCTCTGCCCGCAAGGATGATGGCTGTGTTTTTCACGCCGAAATTGTGCAGCACCTTGGAGACGTTGGTCGCCTTGCCCGCCGCATCCACTGCTTCACTTACCACGGTGTTTATCCTCTCCGCAGAAAGCCCGTCGGTGGTGAGGGTTATATCCAGCGCCGGATTAGATGACACCGGAATTATCTTTGAAAAACTGCCCTGCATCATTTCCGCATCTCCTTTCTCAAGTTATATTCAAATTTAATTATCTGTGCCAGGTAACACCCTGAGGTGTATCCACCAAAACGATGCCCATTGCGTTAAGCTGATCTCTGATGGCGTCTGCGGTTTTGAAATCTTTGGCTTTTCTTGCTGCCTGACGCTGTGCAATGAGATCCTCTATTGCTTTATCCTCTTCGGAAACAGCTGCGGGAGCTTCCTCTGCTGCGGCTGTGTTCAGCTTTTTCGCTGCCTCGATGAGGCCGAGGGAGAGCACCTTTTCAAAGCTCTTGATTATCTCGAGCTTTGTTGCATCGTTGATCTTTGCCTTGAGCACGTCGTAGAGGGCGGTCACACCCAGAGATGTGTTGAGGTCGTTGCCGAGAGCATCTTTGAACTGTGCATTGAACTTTCCAACCTCTGCCTCGTCAACAGCCTCGCCGTTTGCTTTGAGAGATGCAACTCTTGCAACCAGCTTGTTGTATGCAACTACTGCGTTATCAAGGTTTTCCCAAGAGAAGACGAGAGACTTGCGATAGTGGCTCTGCAGGCAGAAGAAGCGGTAAGCAAGGGGATCGTAGCCTTTTTCTTCAAGAAGGGAAACGGTGAGGAACTCGCCCTTGGATTTGGACATCTTGCCGCTGTTGGTGTTCAGGTGCATTACGTGGAACCACCAGTTGCACCATTTGTGACCGAGATAGGCTTCGCTCTGTGCTATCTCGTTGGTGTGGTGGGGGAATGCGTTGTCGATGCCGCCGCAATGGATATCCATTCTCTCACCAAGGTTTTTGATGCTGATGCCGGTGCACTCGATATGCCAACCGGGATATCCTACGCCCCAGGGGCTATCCCACTTCATTTCCTGATCTTCAAACTTGGATTTGGTGAACCAAAGCACAAAGTCTGTCTTGTTGCGTTTGTTTTCGTCTTCGCTTACGCCGTCTCTTACGCCGACTGCAAGGTCATCCTCGCTGAAATCGTTGAAAACATAGTATTTATCCAGCTTGGAGGTATCGAAATAGACATTGCCGCCTGCAAGATAGGCATACTCCTTCTCGATGAGTGAGGAGATTATCTCGATATAATTATCTATGCAGCTTGTAGCGGGTTCTATTACTGCAGGGATCTTGATGTTCAGCTTTTTGCAGTCTGCAAAGAAAGCGTCGGTATAGAATTTTGCGATCTCCGCAACGGTCTTTTTCTCACGCTTTGCGCCCTTGAGCATTTTGTCTTCGCCGGTGTCGGCATCGCTGGCAAGGTGACCGACGTCGGTGATGTTCATAACGCGCTGAACGTCGTAGCCTTCCCATGTGAGATATTTTTCAAGCACGTCCTCCATCATATAGGTACGCAGGTTGCCGATGTGTGCAAAGTGATACACCGTGGGTCCGCAGGTGTACATTTTAACTACGCCGGGCTCGTTGGATACAAAATCGTCCTTCTGTCTTGTGAGTGTATTGTAAAGTTTCATGGCAGTATATTCCTTTCAATGTTAATTGTTTTCGTTATCTTTAAGCTCGTTTAACTTCTGAAGTTCTTTGAGCTCTTTTACAATGTGGTCTATCTGTATCTCCAGACGGCAGATCTCCTGCGCCACGGGGTCGGGGATGTGGATCTGGTCCAGCTGTTCCACCTTCATGCCGTTGCGCTTGACGATCCTTGCGGGAACACCCACTGCGGTGCAGTTTTCCGGCACGGGATCCAGCACAACTGCGTTTGCGGCTATCTTTGCGTTGTCACCGACGGTGAAAGGACCGAGGATCCTTGCGCCCGAACCGACCAGCACGTTTTTGCCAAGTGTGGGGTGACGTTTGCCCTTGTCTTTTCCCGTACCGCCCAGGGTAACGCCCTGATAGATGGTGCAGCCGTCGCCGACTTCCGCAGTCTCACCTATAACGACACCCGCGCCGTGGTCGATGAACACGCCTCTGCCTATCTTTGCGCCGGGGTGTATCTCGATGCCCGTGAGAAAACGGGAAAACTGCGAGATGCACCTTGCAATGAAAAACAGCTTTGCATTATAAAATACGTGTGCCAATCTGTGTAATATTATAGCATGCAGACCCGAATAGAGCAAGAATACCTCTAAGCTGCTTCTTGCGGCAGGGTCGCGCTCTTTTACCGCTCTGATATCCTGAGATAAAAGCGACATATTCTGCCTCCTTGTTGTTTGATTTTGTTTGTAAAATAAAAAGCCTCCGACAGCCTTACAGCCATCGGAGGCGGAAATTACCGCGGTTCCACTCCGTTTTATCTCTCGTTGTCTTTAACGCAGACCAAACGCGCACAGCTACAGCCCATAACGGCTTCGCCAAGCGGACTCAAAGGTGCACTTCATCCGTTGCCTTGTTGGTCAAGCTCTCAGCGTCTCGCTTCACCTCTCTGTTTGCCGGTTAACGGGTTACTCTTCCTTGTCGCAGTCGATAACCTTATTTACATTAATATTATAGCATTAAATCATCGCCTTTGCAACTGATTTTGCTGCGATATTTTTATTCTAAATGTTAAAACTCTTCCCTTTGAGCCATAATAACATAAAGGCAGGCACACACCCGCCAAAAAGCTGAATATAACGCATTAAGAAGGGACTTGAATCATATGAATGAAAACAAAAAAGGACTTGCTGCGATCATTATGGCAGGAGGCGAGGGTACCCGACTCCGACCTCTCACTTGCAACATTCCAAAGCCTATGGTGAGGCTTTGCGGCAGACCCATAATTGAATATATCCTTGCGCTGCTGGAGGAAAACGGTGCCGACACCGCAGCACTCTCGCTGAAATATCTTGCCCAAAACATTACCGATCATTTCCCCGATAAAAAATTCGGCAAGCTCTCGCTGTTTTTTGCGGAGGAGGACAGACCTCTCGGCACGGCGGGCAGCGTAAAGCACACCTACAACAGCTGTTTTGCCGATGGAAAACATGGCAGCGAAGCACCCGACCACATTATCGTTGTCAGCGGCGATGCTCTGTGCGATTTTGACCTTAAAAAAGCTTTTGATTTCCACCTGACGCAGGGTGCCTGCGCCACCATTATCGCAAAATCCGTGGACGACCCCCGTGAATACGGTCTTATCAAGGCAAGCGGCGACGAGGTCGAGGCTTTCATAGAAAAACCTGCCTTCTCGCAGGCGGTGAGCAACCTTGCCAACACGGGTGTTTACATTCTCTCCCGTAAGTGCCTTGAGATGATACCCGACGGCGTGAATTACGATTTCGCCAAGGAGCTTTTCCCGAAAATGCTGGAACAGAACAAAAGGATAGCTCTGTTCCGTGAGGAGGGATATTGGTGCGATATCGGCGACCTGAAGAGCTATCTCTCCTGCCAGCGGGATATTCTGGAGGGAAAGGTGAACGTCGCCCGCCCCTTTATTCGGGACAGAATGGGCAACATTGCGGAATTCGGCGAGCCTTTTGGGAAATTCACCGTCATTCCTCCCGTTTATATCGGGCGTCGTGTGCACGTGGGCGACGGCGCTGTTATAGACAAGGGCAGCGTGCTGGATGACGACTGCATCGTCGGCGAAGAGGCACACATCAACGGCTCGGTGCTGTTGGAGGGCAGCTCGGTTGGCAGCATGAGCTCTGTCTCCCGTGCGGTAGTCTGTGCAGGTGCCGTCTGCAAGGAGAAAAGCATGGTTTTTGAGGATGCCGTCGTGGGGGCAAGAGCTATCGTCGGGCGCTCCGCAAGGGTAAACCCGGGAATAAAGATATGGCCCCACAAAAACATTCCCGACGGTGCGGTGGCAGATATGCACGTCAGGTTTTCCGCAGGCAGGGTGTGCTGTTTCGGCGAGGACGGCATTGAGGGCAGCACCGGCACAGAGCTCACCGCCGAGCTCTGCGCAAGGATAGGTGCTGCGGCAGGCACGGTGTTTGCCAAAACCACCGATCTCATCGCCATCGGCTGCTCCGCCGCCCTGCCCTCTGCGGCATTTTTGCTCTCGGCGGCAAGCGGTGCACTCTCCGTCGGCACGGATGTCTACGACCTTGGCCTCTGCTCCCGTGAGGCTTTCAACTTCGGCATGACGCTGGGCAGCATCAAGGCGGGAATATGGATAGACGTGAGCGGCGGCAACACGGTGGTGCACATCGTTCAGGAGGGCGGACTCCCCGCCGTGCGTGCGGTGGAAAGGGGCATTGAAAACGCACTCGCCTCCGGTGAGTTTGCGCTGAAGGACAGCACCGCATTTGGAAAACGCACCGCCATAAACGACGTTAACGTGTTATACGAGGCTGCCCTGAAAAGCGCCGTCACCGTCTCACCCGAAACCGCAGCAAAGACAAAAATCTCCGTTGAGCTTGCGCAGGGCGGCTGCGCAGAGAAAAAAGAACTGCTGGAGAAGCTGCTGCAGCGTCTCGGCTTTGCCCACGGCATCGACATTGTGATCAAGCTTGGCAGAGATGGGGTCGCCTTTTGCTCTGCCGAGGGAGACACCCTCTCCGAGCACCGTGTCTTTGGGCTGTGCTGCATGGCGGAGCTGGAGAAGGGCAACGTGGCGGTTGGCTGCGGCGCTCCCAAAATTTTGGATGGAATTGCCGCAAAACACGGCACAAAGCTGCTGAGATATATGTCCTGCCCCGCCGATGACAGCGACAGCGAGGCAAGACAGACCGCCTCCAACCAGCTGTGGTCCAGAGACGTGGTGCTGCAGGCGCTTAAAGCAGTTAATTTTATGGCAGAAAACCGCTTCACCGTCAAAAAACTCTCTGACTTTCTGCCGGATTTTGCCGTCAGCAGCCGCACCGTGCCCATCAGCAAAAATCCCGCAGAGATAGTGGGGCAGATAGACAGCCTCAGCAGCAGCCGCCACACCGCTCACCACAGCGAAAAGATAGGTGAAGGCATTCTGCTGCGCACCAAAGGCGGCTATGCCACCATACGTCCGCTGAAGAAAGGGGACGGCATAAAAATTGTTGCAGAGGCGGAAAATGCCGAGACCGCCGAGGAGATCTGCGGTTTTTACGAAAAACTGATCGAAAAACTGAAGAGCTCCGCCCTTCCCCACAGCTGATACGGCTCTTTTCACTTGACAGTTTATACTAAAAATAGTATAATTTATTATGTATTACTATGGGCACTTATGCGCTTTAATAATACCCTTTCTCTGTCCTTTTTTTGACGGCGGCGGCGTCCCCGTCAATTCCGTTCCGCAGCCTTCACTCACGCTGCGGACATATACATAAAAACTGAAGCCGGCACAACCGTTTTGTGTCTTCGGCTCGCACCGCCCTCTGCTTCAGTGTTACAGAGTGAACACAACATTTGAATTATTATGGAGGTAATAAAGTGACAAAAAATAAAAATTCCGCAGATCTCGACAAGGCTCTTCTTGCCGAGAAAGCTGCCGAAGCTGCTCCCAAGGCGCCCGCAAAATCCAAGAGAGGACGTCCCGGGAAGGAGAGCGCTCCCACACAGAAAAACAGCACCAAAAAGGATACTTCCAAGCTCTATGAGAAAATCGATCCCGAAGCTTTTGCAATGGAGCTTGCGGAGGAGCTTTCCGATAAAAAATCCGGCGGCAAGGCAAAGAGCAAGGCTGCTTCCGCCCGCAAAAACAGCAAGACCCAGCCCAAAAACGGCAAAGCCGGCAAGAACACCAAAGCCGCTAAATCCGCCAAAAACACAGCATCCAAAAAGAAGAGCGACGGAGACAAATCTCTTTCCAACAACCAGATAACCGACAGCGCCATCCTCTCTGCACAAAGCGCGCTGGAGGACATTAAAAAAGAAAAGGCACCCGCTGCCAAAAAGCGCGGACGCAAAAACAACACCCCCATACTTCGCATAATCCCCCTCGGCGGACTTAACGAGATAGGCAAAAACATAACCGTATACGAATGCGGAGACGACCTTTTTGCCGTTGACTGCGGACTTGCCTTCCCCGATGACGATATGCTGGGCGTGGATATCGTCATCCCCGATTTTGCATATCTTGAACAGAACATCAGCCGCTTCAAGGGAATCGTTCTCACCCACGGTCACGAGG